>DASQHH010000257.1:0-2238 GCA_035632195.1 Vicinamibacterales bacterium | reverse complement strand
GACGCCGTCGTTCGAGCCGTCCTTTCCGTACTACGTCCAGACGCTCTTTCAGGCGGCGATTCAACAGCGCATCGGAAAGCACTTCGACGTTGGGCCTGCATTCAACGCGATCTGGCTCGACTACCGGTCGTTCACCGATGTGCCTGCCTCCGTCGCGGCGACGCTGGCGGGGTCGAACGTCGTCAGAGATTATTCGATCAGTTTTGGATTCCTGACGAACCGCCTCGGCAGATATGCCGTCTACGCGGACCACTGGGAGCGCAGCTACCAGAACGATCCGACGCGCGCGTATTCCGACAACCGCATCGGATTCATGATCACATCGACGCGCTGGCTCAATGGCGGCGGCAACACGATGCAGGGGTTCCTCGTCAACACACCGAGTTTATGAACGCCAAGACCATCGCCCTCCCGTTCGCACTGATCCTCGCGTCGACCGTCGTCTTCGCGCAGGAAGGAAGCCGGCAGCCTTCGCGGCCGCCGGCGCCGCCCCTTCCTCCCGTTTCTGCGGCGCAGGTCCCCGTGCCGGCGGCCGGCGACGATTACACGATCTCGCGCCAGGACGTCCTGAACATCATCGTCATCGATCAGGCGCAGCTGACGAAGAAGTACACCGTCGATCCCGACGGGACGATTCTGTTTCCGCTGCTCGGCAAAGTCCCCGTCGCCGGCAAGACGCTGCACGAAGCGGAAAACGATCTCAAGCGCCTCCTGGGCACGGACTACATCCGCAATCCCCAGGTCGCCATCAGTCTGGACCAGTACAAGGGGCGGAAGGTGTTCGTGTGGGGCGCCGTGTCGTCGCCAGGCAACTACCCGCTCACCGACGGCATGACCGTCCTCGAGGCGCTCGTCAAGGCGGGCGCCGGCGCGGCGGCGGAGGCCGTCATCATCCGTTCAAAGGATTCCAGCGTCGCGCTGACGCCCGATTCGAAGGACCCGAACGTCATTCACGTCAACCTGCGGGAGTTTGAGAAGGAGGCCGAGCGCGGCCAGATGACGCGCAACGTGCCGCTCGAGGACGGCGACCAGGTCTTCGTCCCGCGCGTCGATCGCAACCGAATCTTCGTCACCGGCCAGGTCAAGCTGCCCGCCGCGTATTCAGTCGCCGAGGGCACCACCGTCCTGCAGGCCATCAGCCTGGCCGGCGGCTTCACCGAAGGCGCCGCCACGAACCGGATCCAAATCCAACGAATCGTAGACGGCAAACCCAGGACCGTTAAGGTTGGCCTGTCCGACATCGTGCAGCCCGGAGATACAATCAATGTTCCCGAGAGGCGTTTCTGAGATGAACGAGGAGCAGCGGCTCCGTCTGGACGCGGCGTCGCAGGCGAAGGTCTCCGATGCGAAGACCGCCGGGATGCCCGGGATCGGAAGCGATCTCGATCCGCGGTTCCCGATCACGCCGGCCGACTTCGGCGAGCCGCGGCACTTCTTCGACTACGTCCGCGTCGTCTACAAGCGGCGCTGGCTGACCGGTGCCGTGTTTGTGGTCGTCTCCGTGTCGACGGCGCTCTATACCTACACGCGCGTGCCGGTCTACCAGGCGACGACGAGGCTGCTCATCGATCCGCAGCGGCAGAACTACGGGTTCCAGGATGCCGGGCCGACCGAGGCTCGCGTCGACTACCAGACGCAGTACGCGATCCTCCGCAGCCGATCGCTCGTCAAGAAGACGATGCAGAACCTCGGCCTCTGGCGCGACGTGGTGCCGGGCGGCGTTGCGGACGCCGCGCCGGTTCCCCAGGAATCGCTCTTCAGCATCGGCGGCGCCGTCCATGCGATTTCCGATCTGTTCGGCACGTCCGCGCCGAAGCCGGCGAGCGTGCCCGAAGCCCGAGCCGTCAACGAGTCGGCGGCCGAGGCGCGGCAGATCGACGGGTTCCTCGGCGGGATGTCCGTGACCCCGGTCCCATCGAGCGGCATCGTCGACGTCACTTACACCGGCAGCAGCCCGGTCACGGTCGCGCGTTACGCCAACGCGATCGCGAAGGCCTACGTCGACCAGAACCTCGAGCAGAAGTCGACCGCGGTCAAGGACGTGTCGGACTGGCTGTCGCAGCGCCTCGTCGAGCAGAAGGCGAAGGTGCAGGCGGCCGAAGAAGCGCTGCAGAAGTACCGCGAGCAGAACGACGTCGTCCAGCTCGACGAGCACGGCACGCTCATCGTCAAGGGGCTCAACGAACTGCAGGCGACGGTCACCAAAGCCCGCACCGAGCGGATCGAGAAGGAGACCGT
>DASQHH010000256.1:0-1832 GCA_035632195.1 Vicinamibacterales bacterium | reverse complement strand
TGACCGCGTGTTGCGGGTCGACCAGGGTCGTGAACGTCGCCCTGGCTGCGTCGTACCACGGGCCGGCCGCCGCTTCGCCGCCGGTGTCCTGCGCCGCCGCGACAATCTCGAAGTTTCCATCCTTGAGCTCGGAATAAACCTTCTGCCAACCTGGCAGATCGAAGCGGCACCCTCACCAGGACGCCCATGTCACCAGCAGCACCTTCCTCCCGCGAAAGGACTGCAGATGGACCGGGCGTCCGTGGCGGTCAGGGATGGCGACGTCGGGCGCGACGCGTGAATTGAGAAAGCCGCCCCGCAGCGCCTGGATCTCCCCGAAGCTCCAGACGCGTGCGTCAACGTCCGGCACGACGGCCTGTCCCATCTTCTTGGCGAACGCGGTCAGGTTGAAGCTGCCGGCGCGCGTCATGTCTTTCGGGATGGGGATGCAGATGTCTGCGCGGCAGGCGCCCTGCGGTTTGATCTCGAATCCGTTGATGCGCGGCAGATCTGCCTTGCGCACCCAGAGAGCCGCCGTGTCGTTCGGATCGCGGCGGACGGCGGGCAGCGCCGTCGCGCGATCGTCGAACAGCACGGTGGCTTGCGGGAGCTTCGGCGCCGCCGCATGAGCGACACCGGGCGCGATCGAGGCCGCGCCCATCAGGCGCAGAAACGCGCGTCGTTTCATGCGCGATACGGTAACACACCGACCGCCGCGCAGCGCTTGTCTGCGCGACGGTCGGTTCAGCGTGCGGTGCCGAGAATTGTTACTGCTGACAGGGTCCGCCGATTGGCTTCACACTCGTCACGCGGAATTCCCGCATTGTCGTCGCGCTGGTGCCGCTCGCCGAGGTCGCCGAATTCGCCGAACTGCTCGGCGCAAACGTGCCGGTCACTTCGACGCGCTTGCCGGCGTACGGCGTGAGATCCGCGCCGCTCAAGCGATAGCCGTTGAACGCCGACGAGGACGCTGACGTCCCAGCCGCGCCCGCCGCCGCACTGCCAGTCGTGCCGGTCGGCCGTGACGCCGACGTGCCGGCCGTGCCTGACGTGCCTGCCGTGGCCGAGGTCGGGGGCGTCGAAGTCGGCGGCGTCGCGGCTGTGGGCGGATGAGTTGCGGCCGTTGACGCAGTGGAACTGCCAGCTGTCGCAGAAGACGACGGCATACTGGATGCGCTCGAAGTGCTGGCGCCGCTCGGCAGCACGATCGGGTTCGAGAGCGTGAACCCCTGCGTGCCGCTCGTTGCGTTCGCGACGCAGCCGCTCATCGTGATCGCCTGCGAACTGCTGCTCTGGCCCGGCGTGGACGACGTCGGATTGGTGGCGGACGTCTGCGCAAATGCGGTTCCGGCGCAGAGTGCGGCCGTGAATGCGATACCGCTGAGAACTGTACGTTTCATTCTGACTGCCTCCTTCGTGATTCGTCAGGCGTCACGCTGCAAGGAGGCAGCCACACAAAACGGCTGCGCTATTCCGAGGTGATCCGCACGCGCGATTTGCCGTCGTCGATATCGATGTCCTGAAGCGAATTGAGAAGCGCGTCGAACTCGGGGCCGTTCATGCCCGAGAGGTCTCCGGTGATCGTGGGCAAGTCCAGGTCCAGTCCACGCTCCTTCATCCGCCGCGCCGCCTTCTCGCCGGCGAATGCGCCGATGATCGCGCCGAGCCGCATGCCGCCCCGAACGATGCCGAGCGGTACACGGATGTTCACGTCCCTGGGATTCGGACGGTGCTCGTTTGCCGGCTGATGGATGTTGATGCGGAGCCACCGGCGGCGTCTCGTGTCGCCGTCCGCACCGGTCGCGGTCGTGGCCGTCGCGCCGCCGCGCGCTTCGCTGACGGCTCGCAGCAGC
>DASQHH010000255.1:0-2997 GCA_035632195.1 Vicinamibacterales bacterium | reverse complement strand
TGCCCGTTTTCCGACGCGAGGCCGACGGCCACCGAGCCGCCCGGACGCGTGTGCTGAATCGCGTTCTGCAGCAGGTTGGTCACCAGGCGGCGAAGCAGGTCCTCGTCGCCGCGGAACGGCACCTCGCGTTCCGTCGACGACTGCAGCTGCACGCCGCGTTCCGCGGCGATGACTTTGACCGCGCGGCGGCAGTCGTCCACGACCTCTCCGAGATCGAGATTCACGGGGTGCACCGGGTAGCCGCCGGCGTCGGCGCGCGCGAGGACGAGCATGTCTTCGACGAGCCGCGTGAGCCGCCGCGCCTGGTCGCGCGCGATCGCGAGCGTCTCGCGATACTCGGTCTCGTCGCGCCGTTCGCGGCTGAGGCCGACTTCCGCCGCGGACCGGATGATCGAGACCGGCGTCCGCAGCTCGTGCGACGCGTCGGCCATGAACTGCTGCTGCGTCTGCAGCGCGGTCCGCAGGCGCGACACCAGGCCGTTGAACGCGCGCGTCAGTTGACCGAGCTCGTCGCGGCGGGCGGGCTCGCCGAGGTCCTCCGTGCCCGTCAGCGGCAGGCGCACCGCGCGCCCCGCCATTTCAGTGATCGGCGCGAGGCCGATCGAGGCGAGCCACCAGCCGCCGCCGCCGGCGAGCAGGAGGATGATCGGAATCGCGACAATCATCGCCTTGCGGACCTGCTGCTGCTCGCGCTCGACGCCGGCGAGCGGAATCGACACGGTGACGCGGAACGCATGGCCGCCGATCTGATGGTCGCGCGTCAGCGACCGCCAGCCCGCCGTCCCCGCGCTGGGCGACGCCGACAGCACGCCACCGCTGCCGTCGAACACGAGGATGCCGAGGCTGGGCGCGCCAAGCGTCTCGGTCGCCTCGGCCGCCGCGGACTTCGGCGGCGCCTGCTCCTCCAGCTCGTTGGCGATGATCTTGACGGCGGTCGCGTCGGCCTCCGCCAGCTCCTCGTCGACGTTTCGCAGGCCGATGCGCCCCTGCATCCACACGACGCCGATTGCGAATGCCGCCAGCACGACGACGAGGACGACGGTGTACCACAGCGTCAGCCGCGCGCGGAGCGAGAGCGTCATGACGTTCTGTTGCGCCGCTCGCCTAAAGGCTCGCGCTCCGGCTCGCGCTCCGCTTCGCGCTCCGCCTCGCGCTCTGCCGTCACCAGCTGATAGCCCTCGCCGCGCCGCGTGCGGATCAGCGACGGCGCGCCGGGGCGGTCGAGCTTTCGCCGCAGCCGCTGCACGTACACGTCGACGACGTTCGACAGCGGATCGTAGGAATCGTCCCAGACGTGCTCCGCGATGTCGGCGCGCGAGACGACGGCGCCGGCGCGGCGGACCAGAAACTCGAGCAGGGCGTACTCCTTCGCGGTCAGCGGCACGTCTCGCCCCCGCATCCGCGCGCTGCGGCTCCGCGTGTCCAGCGTCAGCGCACCGACGGCGAGCCGTTCGGACGCGAGCGGCTGCGTGCCGCGGCGGATGAGCGCGCGGAGCCGCGCCAGCAGCTCGCCGAAGTCGTACGGTTTGACCAGGTAGTCGTCGGCGCCGCTGTCGAGGCCGGCGATGCGGGCGTCGCCCGCGTCGCGCGCGGTCAGCATCAGGATCGGCACGGCCGAGCCGGCCGCGCGGATCGCCCGGCACACCGCGAGGCCGCTCTTCGCCGGCAGCATGACGTCGAGGATGATGGCGTCGTAGTCCGCCGTCGAGGTCTGATAGAGCGCGGCATCGCCGTCGGCGGCGACGTCGACGGCATACGACTGCTCGCGCAGGCCCTTGGCCAGCACCTGTGCCGCCGGCGGCTCGTCCTCGACGAGAAGGATGCGCACGGTCCCGACAATGATGCCACGGCGAGGATTCATGCTCGATTCATCCTCGGGGGACTACACTCCACGGTGACCTGAGGGAGGTTCAGAGATGCGAAAGCTCTTGCTCGTGATGTGCGTTCCCGTGGCGCTGGCCGCGGCGGCCACCGGTTATCACGTGACCGGCGAAATCAAGATCGGCGGCGAGGGGGGGTGGGACTACCTGACCGTCGACAGCGCGGCGCGCCGCTTGTACGTCTCGCACAACAGCCACGTCGTCGTCGTCGACATCGACGCGAACAAGGTGGTCGGCGACATCCCGGACACGCCCGGCGTCCACGGCATCGCGATCGCGGCGGCGCTGGGCAAGGGCTTCATCAGCAACGGGCGCGGCAACAACGTCACGATTTTCGACCTTAAGACGCTGAAAGCAACCGGCACGGTGCCGACCGGCGAGAATCCCGACGACATCACCTTCGACGCCGGATCGAATCGCGTCTTCGTGTTCAACGGACGCTCGAAGAGCGCGACGGTGATCGACGCGAAGGCGGGAACCGTTGCCGCGACGATCCCGATGCCCGGCAAGCCCGAGTTCGCCGTGTCCGACGGCAAGGGGCACATCTACAACAACAGCGAAGACACGAGCGAGCTCGTCGAGATCGACGCGGCCAAGGCAACGATTACGAAGAAATGGCCGCTCGCGCCGTGCACCGAGCCGTCGGGCATGGCGTACGACCCGGCGACCCGGAAGCTGTTCTCCGTGTGCTCGAACCGCGTCATGGCGATTTCCGATCCGGACACCGGTAAAGTCATCGCGTCGCCGGCGATCGGCGCAGGCTCCGACGGCGTCACATTCGACGCCGGCATGGCCTTCAGCAGCAACGGCGACGGCACGCTGACGGCGGTCGGCCTGAACGGCGGGAAGTACGAAGTGCTCGAGAACATCGCGACCGAGCGCGGCGCGCGGACGATCGCCGTCGACACGAAGACGCACAAACTGTATCTGCCGACCGCGAAGACGGCGCCGTCGACCGGCGGCGGCCGCGCGACGTTCATTCCCGACACGTTCAAAGTCCTGGTGGTTGGCAAGTGAAAGCCGCCGCCAGTGTTGCAGCGATGATCGTGATCCTGGGCGCGGCTGTCGCGCGCGCCCAGGATCAAGGTCCGCCGATCGAACTGGCCCGGCCGGCAAC
>DASQHH010000254.1:0-2485 GCA_035632195.1 Vicinamibacterales bacterium | reverse complement strand
CGCCCGAAGACGCAGGACGTTCATCACGGCGCCCTCCACCGGGTCGCCGTTTTCGTCGACGACGCGGCCGGCAATGGCGCTTAGACGCTTCAATGTCAGGTCGACGTGCTCTTTCGTCTCCGCTGCGCCGAGCGCGATCGGCACGGCTTCGGAGCTCGCAAAGCCCGATTTGTCAGCCAGGAGTGTGTACTGGCCCGCGGCGAGCTGGGTGAACTCGAACGTGCCGTCTTCGTCCGTGCTCTGGCTGCGCGGGCGCTGCGGGCTGTCGCTGCGCGTCAGCCGCATATGTGCGCCGATCATCGGGCGGCCATCGGGCGTGATGACGCGTCCGCGCACCACCGCAGTCGGATCCTGCGCTTGTGGCGCAGCGGCGCTCGACTGGAGAGCAATCGCCAGCAGGGCGGCGATCATTGCGGTGCCACCTGCAGCGATAGCGTTTGCCGAGCGGATTCGGCCAGCGCCACTCTCGTAGCCGTCCCACGGAATCGGGCGAGATAGTCCCTGTTCTGCCACTGCGTGTCGTCGACGTCGCTGACCGCGACGACGAGGTAGTCGCCGGGCAGCAGGTCCTCGATGGTGAAGCGGCCCTGCTGGTTCGGTCGCGCCCAGCGGGCGTACTGACGAACGGGCAGAGCCGCGTTCTCCGGAAAAACCAGGACGGAGTAGTCAGCGACGGGTATGCCCTGTGTGTCCGCGGCGGCACCCGTTAGCGTGGCCGTGCGGTTCGTCATCACAACGCGGATGCCGTCGATGGCCGTCGTCGGCTTGAACTCGATCGGGGTCTCAGAGACGTCGCGCGCCTGGTAAACGATTTCCTTGACCGCCCAGCCCTTTGGCGGGTTGGCGACACGGAACGTCAACGGTCCGAGCAGGTCGGACAGCTGAAATGTCCCGTCCGGGCGGGTCGGCTGCATGGCGCCCCAGCGGGACGTCGGCCCCGTCTCGGCGGGATGCGACGCCGAAATGGCGAAGCGCATTGCCGGAAGCGGGGAGCCGTCGGTCTCGACACGGCCGGAGGCCCGGCCGCCTTTGTCGAGGACGACTGTCGCCGACGCGTCGCCGGACCCGACCGTGACGTCGACGGTGCCGACGCCGGCGGGACCGCGCGCGAGTACGGTCCAGATGCCGGGCTCGACGCGCGCGGCAATCTTCGGATTCCGCGCCAGCATCGGTACGAAACGCTGGATGGCGCTGCCGGGATTCGTCAGCGTCGCTTCGCCCGGCGCCGGCTTGCCGTCGGCGTCGACGAAGCTGAGCGTCAACGTCGGAATCGCGCCGTTCGGTGGAATGGAGAAGTCGACGGACGTTCGTTCTTCGCCAGTTCGCGCTTCGATCGGCTCGGCGTCCGACAGTCCGATGACGCCGGGATAGTAGGCGCGCACCTGAGACATGCCAGGCACTTGCATCATCAGTTCCTGCATGGCGTCCGGTTCGGCGCCCGGCCCAAAACGAAAGGTCACGCTTTCCGACCCGCCGCGATTGACGTTCGCGCTGATCACATAGCGGGATGCCGTCAGCGCGCCGATCCGGTATTCGCCGCGGTCGTCAGTCGACGATGATCCCGCCGGCCGCGTTGTCAGTCGGCCCTCGAGGCGGATCAGACGTTCCGCAGACACGAGGATGCCTTCGATCGGTTCGCCGTACTCGTCGACGATGCGGCCGGAGATGCCGGCGCTCCGTGCGAGGCGTACGACGACGTCGGTGCGGGCGCCATCTTCCAGATCGATGCCGATCGGTGGCTCGCCCGTGTGACGCGCGCCGTAGGTGGGCGGAACATAGCCTGCCTTTCGGATGGCGAGCGTATACCGGCCGGCGTCCAGCCCTGTCAGCTCGAAGCGTCCGTCGTTGTCCGTGAAGATGCTCGGTGGCGACGCATTCTCAGCCGCCGGGGCCGGTGGCGGTCCGACACCTCGACCCCCGAAAAAGGGAGACGGTGCACTGGTTCCGGGTGCGGCGTTCAGCGTGACGCGCGCCTTCCGCAGCGGGTCTCCGGCGTCGTTGATGACGCGGCCACGGATGCTCGCGGTTCCTGCGCGCGCGGGCGCGGAGGGACGCCGGTTGTCGCGGGGCGGCTGCTGCGCGTGGGCTGTTGAGGTGTGAGGCGCGCCGGCGGCGAGCCAGACGAATCCGAGCGCGAAGGCTAGTTCGCGAGCCGGTAGACGGTGAGATGCTGGCCGGCGGTCAGGCGATCGCCGGGGATTCTCGGATTCCACGTCTTGATCGAATCGACCGTCGTCTTGAAGAGCCGGGCGATCGAGAACAGTGTATCGCCCTGTTTGACCTCGTAAACGTATTTGACGCGGTTGGATGCCGACGAGTCGGCCAGTTGACCGGACTCGGCTACCGTTCTCCGGGCCTCGGCTGCCGGAATCTGCCGATCGGTCCGTGCTGCCATCAGGGCCGTGGCTTCCTGCGGCACCATCAACTTCTGGCCGGGCGTCACGCGAGCCGTCGCTTTCAGGTCGTTCGCGTCGGCAAGGTCGCT
>DASQHH010000253.1:0-2679 GCA_035632195.1 Vicinamibacterales bacterium | reverse complement strand
CCTGGGCAAGAGCTCCGAGGACATCGTTGACGAATGCATGGTGCTTTCCGCGCTCGAGTCGACGGCGCTCGCGATCGAGAGCGGGCTTCGCAAGGATCAGATCATCATTTCCTGCAAGACGTCACGACCACGGGACCTGATTGCCGTGTATCGCGACCTCGCCCGGAAGACGGATCAGCCGCTCCACCTCGGGCTGACGGAAGCGGGCATGGGGACGAAGGGCCTCGTGTGGTCGTCGGCGGCGATGGGCGTGCTGCTGAACGAAGGCATCGGCGACACGATCCGCGTGTCGCTGACGCCGCGGCCCGGCGGCGACCGCCGCGAAGAGGTCTACGCCGCGTGCGAGCTGCTGCAGTCGCTCGGCCTGCGGTCGTTCTCGCCGAGCGTCACGGCGTGCCCCGGCTGCGGCCGCACGACGAGCACGACGTTCCAGGAGCTCGCCGAACAGATCCAGGGATACATCCGCGACCGGATGCCTGAGTGGAAGACGACGCACGAAGGCGTCGAGGGGATGACGCTCGCGGTGATGGGCTGCGTCGTCAACGGGCCGGGCGAGTCGAAGGCGGCCAACATCGGGATCAGCCTGCCCGGCACCGGCGAAGCGCCGAACTGTCCGATCTATATCGACGGCGAGCACGTGAAGACGCTGCGCGGCACCTACGACGAGCTCGCGCGCGAGTTCCAGCAGCTGGTCGACGACTACGTGGAGTCCCGGTATCCCCGACGTCCTCACTGACACGCTCCACCGCGTGTGGGGATTCTCGACCTTCCGTCCATTGCAGCGCGAAGCGATGGACGCCATCCTCGCTTGCCGCGACAGCGTTCTCGTCCTGCCCACCGGCGGCGGCAAGTCCCTCTGCTTCCAGGCGCCGGCCGTCGCGAGCGACCGAGGCCTCGCGCTCGTCATCTCGCCGTTGATTTCCCTCATGAAAGACCAGGTCGACGGCCTGCGCGTCGACGGCGTGGCCGCGGCGTACCTGAACAGCACGCTGCAGCCTGCCGAGCGCGACGAGGTGATTGCGAGCGTGCGCAACGGGCGGTGCCGCATCCTGTACGTCTCGCCCGAGCGGATCGCGGGCGAGGGCAGTCAGCCGCTCCGCCGCCTGCTCGCGCAGTCGCAGCTGCGCTTCATCGCCGTCGACGAGGCGCACTGCATCAGCCAGTGGGGGCACGACTTCCGGCCGGAGTACCGACAGCTCGGTCACCTGCGCGACGAGTTCCCGGGCGTGTCGCTGCACGCCTTCACCGCCACGGCGACCGAACGCGTCCGCGCGGACATTGTTTCCGAGCTTCGTCTGCGCGATCCGGAGGTGCTGGTCGGTTCGTTCGATCGGCCGAACCTGACCTACCGCGTGCTGCGGCGCGGCCAGCTGAAGGCGCAACTCACGGACGTGCTCTCCCGGCATGACGAAGAGGCAGGGATCGTCTACTGCTCGTCGCGGAAGGAAGTGGAAGCGCTCGCCGAGTGGCTGCGCGGCGAAGGGCTGCGTGCGCTGCCGTATCACGCGGGGCTGGACGATGACGTCCGCAGCCGGAATCAGGAGGCTTTTCTCGAAGAGCGCGCGGACATCGTCGTCGCCACCGTCGCGTTCGGCATGGGGATCGATCGGTCGAACGTCCGCTTCGTCGTGCACGCGGGCGCGCCGCGGTCGCTCGAGCACTATCAGCAGGAATCCGGACGCGCCGGCAGGGACGGCCTCGCCGCCGAGTGCGTCCTGATCTACTCGGCCGGCGATTTCGTGCGCTGGCGGCAGATGCTCGAATCGAACGGCGAGTGGAACGACAGCGCGCGGACGCTGCTGCGCGACATGGAGCGCTACGCGTCGGGCACCAGCTGCCGGCGCCGGGCTTTGATCACGTATTTCGGTGAACGCTACGACCGGGACGCCTGCGGCGCGTGCGACTGGTGCCTCAAGGAGCTCGATCCCGTCGCCGACTCGGTCGTGGTCGCGCAGAAGATTCTGTCCTGTGTGGCGCGGGTGAAGCAGTCGTGGGGCATCGGACACGTGACCGACGTGCTGCTCGGGAAGACGACGGAAAAGATCACCGGAGCGGGCCACGACCGGCTGTCGACGTTCGGATTGCTCGAGAGCGAATCATCGGCGGCGATCCGCGGCTACATCGAGCAGCTGGTTGCGGCCGGACTGCTCGTCCGCGACGGCGATCCGTATCCGATCGTCCGCCTGACGGCGTCGGGCGCGTCGCTGCTGCGGGGCAGCGGGACGTGTGAGCTGTATCGCGAGGCCGAGCCGCCCTCGAATAAAGGGAAGCAGAAACGGAAGCGCTCGGCGCTGCGGGAGAGTTTTTCGACGAGCATCGATGCGGAGCTCTTCGACGTGCTGCGCGAAGTGCGCATGAAGCTCGCGCGCGCGAGGGGCGTGCCGCCCTATGTCATCTTCCACGACACGACGCTGCGCGAGATGGCGGAGCGCCGGCCGAAGACATTCGACGACCTGCACGACATCCGAGGCGTCGGCGCGAAGAAGGCCGCCGATTTCGGCGACGCGTTTCTCGACGCGATCCGGACGTACCGGCGGCCCGACTGATCAGGCCCTGCGCAGGTACAGATGAGCAATCGCAAGCAGTGCCGCGCAGAGCGTCACGATGCCGCCCCACACGACCTTCGAAGAGGGTCGCGCCATGCTCGGCACTATCGGCAGAACAGGGTTCAAGGTTCAC
>DASQHH010000252.1:0-3068 GCA_035632195.1 Vicinamibacterales bacterium | reverse complement strand
ACGATCGGCAGCGAAGCCGTAAAGAATACGAGGCCGCGATTCTGGAGGATCTCGCGTGGCTCGGGTTCTCCCCGGACGCGCCCCTGGTCCGCCAGAGCGAGCGCGGTGACATGTATGGACGTGCCCTGGCAACGCTTCGCGCGCGCGGTCGCGTCTACGCGTGCCGGTGTTCGAGAGCCGACATCGGAGCGCCGGCCCACGCGGGCGGCGAGCCCGTCTACCCGGGGACCTGCCGCGAGCGCGGCGTCGTGGACGATGGCCGCGTGGGGCTGCGCGTGAGGATCGACGATGGGGTCGAACGTTTCGACGATCTCCGCCACGGCCCCCAGGCGCAGCAGCCATCCGCGCAGTGCGGCGACGTCCTGATTCGCGATCGCGAAGGCAACTGGACGTATCAGTTCGCCGCGTCTGTCGACGACATGCTGCAGGGTGTCACGCACGTCATCCGCGGAGACGATCTGCTCGAATCGACGGGACGACAGATTCAGATCGCGCGTCTGCTGGGACGCGCCGATCCGCCTCGGTTCCTGCATCACCCGTTAATCATAAAGTCTGGTGAGCAGAAACTCAGCAAGTCCGATCGGGATACTGGCGTCCGCGATCTCCGCGCGCAGGGGTGGACGGCGCCGCGCGTCATCGGCCAGGCGGCGTTTCTCGCCGGCCTGACCGACGCCCCGCGCGACATGCGGGCCGAAGAGGTCCCGGTTATGATGTCCGCGTTTACGAGAGGTTTGCCATGAATCGATTTGCAGTCGCTGCGTTGGTTGCGGTCGGCGTCGGAACCGTCATCCCGGAGGCGCCGGTTTCCGCGGTCCAGACCGCAACTCACGCGGAATGCTCCCATCTCTCGATGATCAGATTCCCGGACGTGAAGATCACGTCGGCCGCGGCGGTTGCGGAAGGCGCGAGCACCGACGCGTCGCAGCCCGGCGGCGTCGTCCCTGGCCGGATCCGTGCCGCGCATTGCCGCGTCGAAGGCACAATCGGCACGGAAATCCGCTTCCGCCTGCTGCTCCCGGACGCGTGGAACCACAAGTTCCTGATGGGCGGCGGCGGCGGCTACGTCGGCACGATCGACAATCAGGCACAGTCGGCGGTGAACCTGGGGTTCGCAACCGTCGGCACCGACACGGGGCATCAGGGCGGCCTCACCGATGCGAGCTGGGCGAAGGACAACCCGGAGCGGCAGCTGAACTTCGGCTACCTGGCGGTGCACCGGACCGCGGAGGCGGCGAAAGCCATCGTCAACAGCTATTACGATGCCGCGAGCCAGAGGAATTATTTCTCCGGCTGTTCCAACGGCGGCCGCCAGGCGCTGATGGAGGCGCAGCGCTTCCCCGACGACTTCGACGGCGTCATCGCCGGCGCGCCCGCCTACGATTTCGTCGGCATCGCCGCGGAGTTCATCAAGGACATCCAGGCGGCGTTTCCCGATCCGAATGTCAAGACGCCGCTGTTCGCCCCCGACACGCTGAAGTCGGTCGAAGCGCAGATTCTCGCGAAGTGCGACGCGCTCGACGGCGTCAAGGACAACCTGATGGACGACCCGCGCAAGTGCGACGTCGACGTCGACGGGCTGACCGGCGTCTCGCTTGCTCAGAAAGAAGTCCTGAAGAAGATCTACGCCGCCACCGGTCCGAACGGCTCGATCTATCCGGGCCAGCCGGTCGGCGGGGAAGGCGACGCCGGGGGCTGGCCGCTCTGGATCACCGGCGGCGGCCCGCTGACGATGCCGCAAGGGCCGAGTCTGCGGTACGCATTCGGCACGCAGTTCTTCAAGTACTTCGTCTTCAACGATCCGGCCTGGGACTACAGCAAGTACGACGTCTCGCGCGCCCGGCGCGACGCGGCGCTGGCCGCGACGTTCATGAACGCCACCGACGCAAAACTCGAAGGCTTCAAGGCGAAGAATCGCAAGCTGATCCTGTGGCACGGCTGGTCCGATTCCGCGCTCACGGCGCTGGCGAGCGTGCAGTACTACGAACGCGCCGAGGCGGCCGACCCGAAGATCCGCGATTCGTTCCGCATGTTCATGCTGCCCGGCGTGCTCCACTGCGGCGGGGGGCCAGGACCGGACACCGCGGACTGGACGTCGGCGATCGTCGACTGGGTCGAAAAGGGCAGGGCGCCCGAGCGCATCGTCGCGAAGAAGATGAGCGCCGACGGCAAGGTCGCGCGCAGCAGGCCGCTGTGTCCGTACCCGCAGCACGCCGTGTACTCCGGCTCTGGAAGCACGGACGACGAGAAGAACTTCACGTGTAAATGAGCGTCGTCATCGTCACCGGCGCGAGCCGCGGGATCGGCGCCGAGACGGCGAAGCTCGCCGCGGCGCGCGGGTTCGTGGTGGCCGTCAACTACGTTCGCAATCGGACGGCGGCCGACGCCGTCGTCCGCGACATCACCTCCGCCGGCGGCCGGGCGGTCGCCATCCAGGCCGATGTCGCATCCGAACGCGAGGTGGTCCAGCTTTTCGAGTCCGTCGACCGCGAGCTCGGTTCCCCGTTGACTGCGCTCGTCAACAATGCAGGCATCCTCGAGCGGCAGACGCGCGTCGACGCGATCGATGCCGCGCGAATCGCACGGATCTTCGCGACCAACGTGACCGGCGCATTCGTCTGCGCGCGCGAGGCCGTGAAGCGCATGTCGACGAAGCGCGGCGGCAGGGGCGGCGCCATCGTCAACGTCTCGTCGCGGGCGGCGATCCTCGGAGCGCCGGGCGAGTACGTCGACTACGCGGCATCCAAGGCGGCGCTCGACACGTTGACCGTCGGCCTCGCGAAGGAAGTGGCGGCCGAAGGGATTCGCGTCAACGGCGTCCGCGCCGGCATCATCCGGACGGAGATTCACGCGAGCGGTGGAGAGCCCGGCCGGCCCGATCGGCTCGGTCCGGCGCTGCCGATGCAGCGCGCTGGAGATGCCATCGAAGTCGCGCGCGCGATCGTGTGGCTGCTCTCCGAAGAGTCCTCGTATACCACGGGCAGCTTTGTCGATGTGAGCGGCGGGCGGTGACGGTCCGAAAGGCAATCGAACGGATCGAGAAGAAGCTGGCGAAGCCCGGCAAGTGTCCC
>DASQHH010000251.1:0-19595 GCA_035632195.1 Vicinamibacterales bacterium | reverse complement strand
GGGAAGTACGCGTTGAGGTGGCCAGTCGCCTTGATGCGCGAATCGAGTGCCTGCTGCAGCAGCTCCCAGATCGCGTAGCCGTACGGTCGGATGACCATGCAGCCCTTGACCGGCGAGTAGTCGGCGAGCTCCGCTTTTTTGACGACGTCGAGATACCACCGCGAGAAATCCTGCGAGCGCGGCGTGATTTCGGTGACGAAGGAGTCTTTGGTGTCTTTTGCCATGAGCGCGAAACGATCATTCTAATGCGACGGCGCCGGCGCCTGCCAGTCCGATTCCGGCGCGCAGGCCGGCGATACCGCCGCCGACCACGAGAAAATCGACAACCAAGAAAGTTGATTATCCTATTAAGTCTCAGATGATCCCTGTCCGCGTCGACGTCGCCGTTCCGCCACATCCGTACGCCGTTACAATCGCCGACGACGCGCTGGACCGCGTCGGCCGTCTGCTCGACGACATCGGCGCCCCCGAGCGCCGCGTCGTCGTGTCCAGCCCGCTGGTGTGGCGGCTTCACGGGCCGCAGCTGGCGCGCTCGATGGCCGTCGGCGAGCCGGTGCTGGTGCCCGACGGCGAGCGCTTCAAGCAGCTCGCGACCGTCACACGCATCTACGACGCGCTCGTGAAGATCAACGCCGACCGCGCCACCGCTCTCGTCACGTTCGGCGGCGGGGTGATCGGCGACATGGCCGGCTTCGCGGCTGCGACGTATCTGCGCGGCATCACGCTCGTCCACCTGCCGACGACGTTGCTCGCGCAGGTCGATGCCGCGATTGGCGGCAAGGTCGGCGTGAACCATCCGGTCGGCAAGAACCTCATCGGCGCTTTTTACCAGCCCGCCGCCGTGTTCGTCGACCCCACGGTGCTGGCGACGCTGCCCCGGCGCGAGTTCCGCGCGGGCCTGTACGAAGTGGTCAAATACGGGATGACGTCGAGCCCAGGCCTCTTCGATCGCGTGGCAAACGAGCGCAAGCAGATCTTCGCCCGGGCGCCGGAAGTGCTGACGGCCATCATCGCCGAATCATGCCGCATCAAGGCCGCGGTCGTCGCCGCGGACGAGAAAGAGACGAGCGCGCGGCGGATTCTGAACTTCGGCCACACCGCCGGCCATGCTCTCGAAGCCGTCACGAAATACCGTCGGTTCCGCCACGGCGAGGCGGTGGGCTACGGCATGCTCGTCGTCGCGGAGCTCGCACGGCAGCGCGGGGCGTTCGCTGCCGCCGACCGTCAGGCGCTGGCGGACGTCATCGCGAGCCTGGGTCCGCTCCCGCCCATCGCGGACATCCCGTCCGCCGAGCTCGTCGACGCCATGAAGCACGACAAGAAAATGGTCGCCGGAAGGCTGCACGTGGTCCTGCCGACGGCGATCGGCGCGACGACGATTGTGGACGACGTGACGGAGAAAGAGATGAAGAGCGCGCTCGCGACGGTCGGGTTCAGGAAGACGTAATCCCGTATTCTTTCAGCTTCGCGAGCATCACCTTGTAGTTGATTTGCAGAATCTCCGACGCCCTGCCGGGGTCGCCGCTTCCCTCCTGCATCGCCCGCTCGATCTTGCGCCGTTCGACCTCCGCGGTAATCCGCCTCGTTGCGTCCGCGAGCGATCCGGAGAGATCGATTCTCGCCCACGGACTGTCTTCTGGCGCCGCGGGCGCGAGCGACGCCGGCGCCCGGAACGACAGATTCAGATGGCGCGGGAGGAGCGTGTCACCTTCGCTCAGGATGACCGCGCGTTCGATGCAGTTCTGCAGCTCGCGCACGTTGCCCGGCCATGCGTACGACCGCAGCTCCTGCTCCGCCGCCGGCGACAGCGCCATCGCTTTCTTGTTCAAATCGCGGCAAAAGCGGTCGATGAAGTAGCGGGCGAGCGTCGAGATATCCTCCGTCCGCTCGCGCAGCGGCGGAATCGTGATGGGAAACACCGAGAGCCTGAAATACAGATCCTCGCGGTACTGGCGCGCCGCGACCGCCGCCTTCAGGTTGCGGTTCGTCGCCGCGACCACCCGGACGTCGACCTGGATCGGCAGCGTGCCGCCGACCCGCTCGAAGCGCTTCTCTTCGAGCGCGCGCAGAATCTTGGCCTGCAGCGCGAGCGGCAGGTCGCCGATTTCATCGAGGAACAGCGTCCCGCGGTGCGCGAGCTCGAACCTGCCCGGCTTGCGCGCAGCCGCGCCGGTAAACGCGCCCTTCTCGTGGCCGAAGAGCTCGGTCTCGAGCAGCGTCTCGGGAATCGCCGCGCAATTGATCGCGACGAACGGCCCGTCGGCCCGCGGACTCAATGCGTGCAGCGCGCGGGCGAACAACTCCTTCCCGGTGCCGCTTTCACCCTCGAGCAGGACGGTGGTGTCCGTGCCCGCCGCCCGGTTGAGCGCCATCGACACCTGCTTCAGCTTCGCATCGTCGCCGACGATGGTCGGCGCGCCGCGCCGGCGGGCGAGCTCTTCCTTGAGAATCAGGTTCTCGGTCGCCATGCGCCGCTGGGTCAGCGCGCGCTCCACCATCAGCAGGAGGTGATCGGGATCGACGGGCTTCGCCAGGAAGTCGAGGGCGCCCTCTTTCATCGCAGCGACGGCGTCCTGGATGCTGCCGAAAGCGGTCATGACGATGACCGGCAGCTCGGGGTCGAAGTCCTTCGACGCGCGGAGGACGCCGAAGCCGTCGCCTTCCGGCAGTCGCAGATCGGACAGCACGATCGCCGGCCGCGTGCTGCGCAGCGCCGCTTCGGCTTCAGGCTGGTCGCGGGCTTCCACGACGCTGTGGCCCTGCGCTTCGAGCGCGAGCCGCAGCATCGTGCGGAGTGAGTCCTTGTCTTCGACGAGGAGGATCGGCGGGTCGATCGATTTCGATCCGGGGGATCCGGTCCCCCGATCGCGCGCCGGCACTCAGCGGATCCAGCCGGGCGGCACCCCGGCCTTGCGCGCGTCTTCTTCGAGATCGGTCAACGCTTTCTTGTCGTCGTCGATCGACTTCTTCAGCCGATCGAGCTCGGCGAGCGCCTTGATGCGATCCTGTTCGATCTGCCGCTTCTGCACCGGGTCGTCGCGGTTGACGAAGTCGGCGGTCAGCGCGTTGATCCGGACCTGCAGCGCCTCGGCGTACCCCGAGTCTCGGTCCAGATTCTGCTGGAGCGTCTTCTTCTTGTCGCCCCAGTACTTCTGATCCTTGACATCACCGCCCGCCGCCGACTTGTCACCGGCCGCCTTGTCGTCCTTCTTGTCCCCCGTGGCGGCGGCTGCGGCGTCGGTGCTGTTGGGAATCGGCTGCGCGTAAATCGCTCGCGCGGGATTCAGGTCCTTGTTGGTGATGACCTTGGCCGGCCGCTTGATTTCCTTGCGCCGTTCCTCTTCCTGCTTCGCAACGTCGGCCAGCGATTGCTGTTGCGCGACGAGAGGTGCGGCAAAGGCCGCAACGACAAATCCGCAGGTGACGGTCCAGAGCAGCTTGGTCATGGTTTTCTCTGAAAAGTATATCGGATCGGTACCGCCCCGCCTTCACTCCAGTGCACAACGCCGTAACTACCGCAGTTCGCGCCAGGACAGTACTTTGATGGCGATTTCCGGCAGGGCCCGAGTCACGGTCAATTCCACGACTTTGTGTGCACCGCCGGGCCCAAATGACTCCCCACGGAGCGCCACGATCCCCGCGCCGGGGTTTGCGCCGGAGCCGTCCACCGCCGGATCGCCGTCGGCCTCGGACGGGTCGTCGCCCACCATCACGACGGTGTAATAGGGCGAGTCGACCGACATGTCGTCGACCAGCGAGGAGACGGGACCATAGGCAAACAGCTTCCACCGCGGATTGTTTGGTCCCCATGGACGGTCGTCGGAGAGGGTGTCCATGTCCGCAGTGGTGCACGCTGTCGTCTTGTTGCAATTGGCCAGGTTGATCGTCTGCGAGAGGTCGAGCACGGCGCCGTCCGCCAGCGTACGCGTCCCCGACGGTGGACCGTCCACGAACGACGACCGCGCCGTGCCGTCGAGCAACCGGTTCCAGTCGGCGACGCCCAGCAGGTCGTCGAGGACCCGTTCGACACCTGCATCCGCGGCATACAGGCCCGCCTCCGCTCGTTGATACTGCGCTGCAATTCTCGTTTCGACCGTGGTCGCCAGGATCAGCGCTGCCGCGAGCGTCGCCATCAGCAGGGTGATCATCAGCGCGACCACGAGCGCAATCCCGCTTTGACTCATCGCGCCAGATTCAGGTTGCGCGGCGCAACGTCGAAGCGCGCCTCGATGTCCGGGAGCCACCCGCCGCCGCCGCGTGACGAGCCGCCGTGGACGAAGAGGGCGCTCGCAGGTCCGCGCAACGATGCGGCCGCGGCCTCGACACGAACGGTGACCGCAACACGACGGATGCGCAGCAGGTCGGCATCCCATCGATCGACGGCAGCCGCGTCGGGACACCACGGTCCGTCGGTCAGTTGAGCGGCGCCGAGACGGATCAGCGCAGGGCCCTCCGCGAGGAGCGCCAGCTTCGGCGTCGGCGGATCCCCGGCGGCAAACAGGCACGTGTCCTCCGACAGCGGCCCCGTGCGCACCGGCGGCCGCGGATCGCCCCAGTATTCGAACTGCAGCGAGACGAGGTGATCCACAACGGGAACGTCAGCGCCGGAAGCCGTGCCGTCGTAGAGGAGAAGTTGATACGTGCCCGCGTCGTCGTCCCCTTGCTGCCAGTACGTCGCGGACTGCATCGTTCCAGCGCGCGACATCGTGGCGATTGTGATCGTGTCGCTCTTGAACGCGTCCGGGGCGTCGGGCCGCACGGCTCCGGCGCGATACGGACGGATCGCCGCGACGCTCGGCATCAGAGCGCCCGCTCCGACGAGGTCGCGGCTCAGCGCGTCGGTCGCCACCCGCAGGCGCTGCTGCATGTCCGACGCCTCCGTCTGCGCCGCCATGGAGCCGTGGGACGGCAGCAGCACCGCGAAGACGCCGGCCGTGGCGGCCAGCATGATGGTCATGGCCACGGTCATCTCCAGAATCGAGAAGCCTTTCATTGTTTCTTCAGGGTCCCTTCCGCGTTTTGACGGTGACGAATCGCGTGTCTCCGGCCACGCCACCGCCTGTTCGCGAGACGACGACCTGCAGCACGAGCGTGTCGGGATTCGAGGCCACGGTCGCAATGGACCAGCGCCGGACGAAAGCGGCGGCGCTCGGACGCAGCACGGCACCGCCGCTGGCATCGAGCCAGTCAACGTAGCCGTCGACGTCGCGGTCCAGCGCGCCGCCGGGAGCCGTGTCGCTGACCGGCAGTCCCGCTTCGTCGAAGGTCCATGCCAGCGCACGCAGCTGCTCCATCTTCTGTGCGGCCAGCAGCGTCGACAGCGTGGACGTGCGGGCGACCGCGTTCGCGCGCCCGACGACGGTGATGACCTGCGCTAGCGCCATAACGGCGACGGTCAGGATGGTCGTTGCGAACAGCACTTCGAGCAGCGAGAAGCCGCGGGGTCGATCCGGCACGCCCGACGGAGGAGCAACCGGGATTCCAGACCGCACCGCGCAAAAAGCTTAGGAAACTCGAGAGTCGAGCCGAAAAACCCGGCAGTCTTTGCCCGGGTCAGACAGCAGCTTCGGGGCAGAAATTTCATGACGCACCGAGCAGCAGCGTCCGTGCGAAAATGCGCAAACCCCACGCAACAACAGCGAAGACTGTAATTGACTGTTCCGAAACGGCTCACTCGCTTGCGTCGTCTCGAACTTCGATGGTCTCCGTGTAAGTCGCTGACGCCGCGCCACATGACACATGCCTCGGCCGTGGCACTACGGTTGCGTAGCACGAGGTAGCTTCATGGAACATCAAGTTTTCGTCGATCGCCGCGGCTACTCGCTCATCGAGATCCTGGTCGTCGTCGCGATCACCGGAGTCGTGCTCGTCATCGCCGTGCCGATGATGGGCAACCTATTTGGCTTCTTCCGCTTGAGCGGTGACGCGCGCAGCATCTCCAACGCCGTCTCCGTCGCCAAAATGCGCGCGGCGTCGGACTTTTCGCGCGTGCGCATCTACGCGGACCTGAACGGCCGCACGTTTCAGATGCAGTCGTGGGACAAAACGCTGAACGCGGGCGCCGGCGGCTGGAAGACGGAAGGCGGACTGACCTATCTGTCGTCGAACGTGATCTACGGGTACGGTTCAGTCGGCACCGCTCCGCCCAACTCTCAGGGCGCGATCGGTCAGGGCTGCACCTCGTCGAGCTGTACTCCGCGGTGCACGGCAGACGATGGCACGGCGATCGCGAACACCGCCTGCGTCATGTTCAATTCACGCGGCGTTCCCGTCGACAACACATTTGCACCGACGGCCTCCGACGCCTTCTATCTCACAGATGGATCGGCAGTCTACGGCATCACCGTATCGGCAACCGGGATGATTCGTTCGTGGCGAACGCCGCCGGCGGCAACGCCGAGCTGGGTGAAGTCATGAGGACGCGCCTCTTCTCCGAAAGCGGCACGACGCTCATAGAGACGATGATCGCGGTCGGCATGCTGCTGGTCGTCATGGCCGGCCTGCTGTCGATGGCGTCGCTCGCGACGACGTACACGGAAAACCACGGCCATCTCGAAGCGCGCACGACCGAGTATGCGCAGGACAAGATGGAACAGCTGCTCGCGATCGCCTACGGCGATACCGCCAGCAACACCGTGCTCGACTCTATCAACGTGGTGACCCAGCCCGCGGGCGGCAGCGGACTCGGCGCCGCCAGCATCAACGCCGGCGCCACGTCCGGAGGCACGAACACGGCCGCACCGGTCGATCAGTATGTCGACTGGCTGGCGTCCGACGGAACGCCGCTCGGCGGCGGCACGACCGCGCCGGCGACCTGGTTCTACCAGCGCGTCTGGGAGATCAAGTGCATCTCCGCGACGGCCTGCACGTCGAACCCGGTCTCGGGCCTGAAGCAAATCACGGTCGTCGCGACGGTGCGGTCGTCTGTGGGACGCGCGCTGATTCCGAAATCGACGGTGGTCGCACTGAAGGCGGCGGAGTTTTAGGCCAATGAGCAGAGTCCGATCGGAATCCGGCTTCTCCCTGATGGAGCTGCTCGTCGCGACGGGCATCCTGCTCGCCGTGTCCGGCATCGTCACGCAGGCGCTGCTGCAGATGACGACGTCGCAGGCGACGATTTGGAACCGCACCGAAATGCACTCCGGCATCCGCGGTGCGACCGAGTTGCTGCAACAGGAGGTCGGCCAGGCGGGGCGTCTCAGCCTGCCGGTCACCCTGTCGCTCACCAACGCGGTCGCAGTCAGCGGCACGTGCGACTTCACGAATCCGGCGAGTGCCGCGGTCACGGTCAACGTCACCAGCAAGGATTCCGGCGGCAATACGGTGACGTCCGTCCCCGGTATTCAGACCGACGGCACGTACGGTACGGTCAACCCACTGTCGTTCCTCTTCGCTACCGGCGGCGCGAGCCCCGCCTACGAGCTCCTGACGACGATGGACGGCCCGAGCCAGGAAACGATCAAGCTGTCGTCGGTCAATGCGGCCGGCGGAACGATTACCGCGTGCTTCGGCATCGCTCACGCCCCCGGAACCGTCCTGATGCCGCTGGGTGCGTTCGCGAACGGCGTGCTCCCCAACACCGGCGTCGCCAACGGCTCGACGGCGAGCATCCTCAAGCTGTTCGGCGACATCAACGGCGACGGCAACCTCGTCTACGTCGAGTACTCGTGCGACACGGTCGCGGGCAACCTGTATCGCAACGTGATGGCGTACAACCAGGCGAGCAAGCCTGCCGTGTCGAACTCGCAGATTCTGCTGAGCAACATCGTCGCGAATCCGGGCGGCACGCCGTGCTTCAACTACCAATCCGTGACGATGACGGTGCAGGGCACGCCGTTCACGTTCATCCTCGACGTCTCGGTGACGCTGACGGTGCAGTCGGAACAGATCGACCCGATCACGAAGCAGAAGCAGACGGAAACCAAGGCGCTCCTGAACGTGTCGCCGCGCAACATCTTCAACGCCTGGGCGCTGGCCAGCCTCGACTACACGGATCGCATTCAGTCGACTCCGGTGTCGGTGACGGCTTTGCTCCCATAACGAGTTCATGATCATGAAGCCCAGCAACGAACGCGGTATCGCTCTCGTCCTCGCGCTGTTCTTGATGACAGCGCTGTCGATCCTCGGGGCGTCGCTGATGTTCCTCTCGCAGACGGAAACGTACGCGAGCAGCAACTACCGGATGATGTAGCAATCACGCTACGCGGCCGAGGCCGGGATTCAGAGCGTCGCGAATTACCTGCTCAATCAGACCAAGTACACTCTGCCGTCGAATGCGACGGGCGCGACCGATCCGATTACGGGGGTCTACGACCTGACCAAGTCGCCGGTGCAATACAACGGCGCCCCGGTCATACTGTCGTACGACACAACGAAATCGAACTACCCGGGCGTCAACAATGTAATCGCCAATTTCGCGGCGGCGGCGGGCGGTACCCTGACTGCGGGCAATCAGAGCCTGTCCTACAAGACGACCGCGACGCTGCTGACGATGCAGTACTTCACGTCGTTCGACGGTCTGCCGTCGACGATTCAGACCTGGCAGCTCGTGTCGGACGGCGGCCTCGCCAACTCGACGAAGGTCACGGTCGAGGTGAGCGCGCTGTTCGAGACGCCGAAGGTGCCGGCGTATTCGATGGCGGCATTCGCCACCAACAACCAGTGCGGCGCGCTTCAGCTGAACGGCAACGTTGGAACCGACAGCTACAACTCGGGCGGGTTGAGCGGCACGACGACGCCGCCGCAGGACAAATACGATGGCGACGTCGGTACGAACGGCAACATGACCGTGTCGGGCGGTGCTGCGAGCGTGTATGGCAACCTGTACTCGCCGCGCGCCGGCGTCGGCGCGTGCAGCACCGTCAACGTCACGGCGTTGACGGAGACGGGCACTACGCTTTATAACCAGGACGGCACGCCAAAGAATCCGCAGCAGGCCGTCCAGCTGCCGAAGGCGGTCGCGTTCCCGACGCCGACGATTCCCTCATTTTCGACGCTGGCGGGCATCACCATCACCAACGGTGGCACCACCGCGTCGTCGTGCGGCGGCCTGGGATACACCGGGCCCTTGTATACGGGTTGCAGCGTCAGCGGCAAAATTGTGACGCTGACGGCGCCTCCGCTCGACGGCAGCGGCAATCCAATTACGATGCCGAGCGTCTCGCTTTCATCCCAGACGGAGCTGCAGCTCGTCGGCAACGCCACTTACCCGAACGGCTATGCGTTCAACAGCATCACTGAGACCGGTCAGGCCACGGTGGGCGTCAAGGTCAATACGCCGCCGGTCGGAACGCTGATCAACATCGTCGGTCAGGACAATAGCGGCAACGCCATCGCGACACCGCTCGATCTGACGGGAGGATCGACGGCAACGCCCGACCTCAGCGGCTGCGGTTCTTGCTCACAGTTCGACGCGTCGCTCATGCAGTTCGTCTATGGAGGGACCGGCCAGATCAAGATTCAGGGCAACGTGTCGGCGGCCGCGTCGTTTTACGCGCCGAACGCATCTGCGGACCTCGGCGGTACCGCTGATCTCTACGGCTCGATCGTCGCCGCGACGCTTTACGATCACGGCGTTGCCGGCATCCATTACGACCGTAAGCTGCAGACGAGCGTCTGGATTGCTGGACAGCCGATGAGCGGCACGTTCAGCTGGAAGCGCTTCTGAGCGATTTCCGCATTGTCGCGATCATCGCGGCATTCAACGAAGCGGATATCATCGCCCCCGTCGTCGCGGATCTGATCGAGCAGGGTGCTCAGGTCTACTTCCTCGACGACGGATCCACCGACAACACCATCGCCGCGGTCGAGCCGTTCGTCGGGCGCGGCGTCATCGCCATCGAGCGCCTGTCGACCGCCAGCGGCGCCTTCGACTGGGAGCGCATCCTCCAGCGCAAGGCGCAGCTCGCGCGCGACCTGGACGCCGACTGGTTCATCCATCATGACGCCGACGAATTCCGCGAGAGCCCGTGGCCGTCCGTGGCGCTCGCCGAGGCGATCCGATGGGTCGACGCGGCCGGCTATAACGCCATCGATTTCGCCAGCTTCAACTTCTGGCCGGTCCACGACGATTTCGAGCCCGGCACGGATGTCCGCGCGGCGTACCCGTACTACTCCGAGCAGGCGCCGTACGACCGCGTACAGATTCGCTGCTGGAAGAAGGCGGACGACGTCGACCTCGCGTCGAGCGGAGGACACGAAGCGCGGTTCAGAGGACGCAAGGTGTTTCCGCTGCGCTTCGTGCTGCGGCACTACCCGCTGCGCGGACAGGCACATGGCGAGCGCAAGATCTTCGCCGAGCGCCGAGCCCGATTCCGAGCCGAGGAGCTCGACCGCGGCTGGCACGTTCAGTACAACGACGTCGTGGAAGGCGCGGCGCTGGTGCGCGCGCCCGAGACGCTGCGGCCGTACGACGGCGACGCCATACGCATCGCGCTTGCGCTGCGGCACCGCGGCGTGGAAGAGCTCGAGGCGCTGCTCGACGCCGAGCGCAACACGCTCGGAGAGGCGCGCGCGACGATCATCCGGCAGCACCACGAGCTCGATCTCGCGCGCCAGAGCCTGGAGTCGACGAGACTGGATCTGGACGCCCATAAACGCGAAGTCGCGATCCAGCGGCAGGAGCTGGATCGCAAGGCGGCGGCCCTGGCAAGGAGCGGCGTCGAGGCGGCGGGCCTCGCGCAGCAGATCGACGGGCTCAACGGCCATCTGGAGATGCGGCGCGTCCAGGTCGACGAGCTCGAAGCCGAGCTGCAGCGGCGTGCCGATCACATCGTCGCGCTCGACGCGGAGCTCGAGCGACGGCGGATGCAGGCCGACGCCCTCGCAAGCGAGGCCGAGAACCTGACGAACCTCGTGAAGCTCCGCGACATCGAAATCAAGAACTGGATGCGCGCGCACGACGACGCCATTCGGCGGCTCCACGCGTTCGAAGACTCCCGAACGTGGCGCCTGTCGGCGCCGATCCGCGCATTCCTCGCTCTGCTCAGAGGCGCGAAGCCGTGACCGCTCCACGCATCTCCGTCATCGTTCCCTGTTACAACCTCGGGAGATACGTCGCCGAAGCCGTCGACAGCGCTCTCGCTCAGACATTCCAGGACTTCGAGATTCTCGTCGTCGACGACGGATCGACCGACCCCGAGACTCAGGCCATCGTCGCCGGCTTTGCGCGCCCGAAGACTCGTGTGATCCGGATGCCGCATCGGGGCCTTGCAGCGGCGCGCAATGCGGGGATCGCCGAATCGCGAGGCGACGTGTTGTGCGCGCTCGACGCCGACGACCGTCTCGAACCGGCGTACTTCGAAAAAGCGATCGCGGTTCTCGACAACGACCCCTCCGTCACGTTCGTGTCGGCGTGGCTGCGCACGTTCGGGAGCGAATCGTGGGACTGGACGCCGGAGCGCTGCGACCTGCCGACGCTGCTGTGGGAAGACACGGTGCTCACCGCCGGGCTGGTGCGCCGCGAGGCCGTCGTGGCTGCGGGCGGCTACGACGAGGCGATGCCGGTGCAGGGCGACGAAGACTGGGACCTGTGGCTGACGCTCGTCGAGCGCGGGCACCGCGGAGTCATCCTGCCCGAGATCCTCTTTCATTACCGGCGCCGGGCGGGATCGATGGCAACCGTCTGCTGGCACGGCGAGGGCCACGTGCCCCTTGCCAAGTACCGTGTGGCGAAGCACGCCGGCTCGTATCGCGAGCGCCTCGTTGACGTCCTGCTGCACCAGGACGAGGACACTGCGGCGCTGCTCCGCCGCAACGATGAACTCGAGCGCTACATCACTCAGGACCTCGCGCCGTCGGTAGCGGCCCGGCGCGCTGAGCTCGACGCGTTGCGCGCCAGGCTGACGCCGCCGGCGCCCCCAGCCGATCCGCGCGTCGGGGAGCTCGAATCGGCGCTGCGAACGGTCTCGGCCGACGCGGCGGCGCTCCGGTCGTCTCTGAGCTGGAAGATCACCGCGCCGCTCCGCTCGGTGTACGGACGCTGGCTGGAGTGGCGGCGATGAGCGCCGGCAAGGTCGCAGTCGTCATCAGCTGCCGCGATCTCGGGCGGACACTCGAAGAAGCGCTGCAGAGCGTCGAGCAACAGACCCGGCCGGCCGCCGAAATCGTGGTCGTCGACGACGCGTCGACAGACGTCTACACGCGGCAGGTCGTCGCTCGGCTGCGGCAGAACGGCACGCGCGTCGTGCACGGCGACGGCCGCGGCGCATCCGCCGCACGAAACCTCGGCGCGCGCGAAACGACCAGCGAATACCTCGTCTGGCTCGACGCGGACGATCTATTCGAACCGACCTATCTGGCCGAAGCGGCCGCGCGGCTGGACGCAAGTCCCGCCCTCGAGTTCGTCTCCTGCGCGATGCAGGCGTTCGGCGGCGCCGACTACACGTGGACGCCGTCGGTGCCTGCGTTTGTCGAAGCGGTCGCGACCGGCGCCGTGCCGCACGCCTCGACGTTGATGCGGCGACGTTTATGGGAACGCACCGGCGGTTTCGACGAGACACTCCGGTCGTTCGAACTGCTGGATTTCTGGGCGACGGCGCTCGAACGGGGCGCGCACGGAACCATCCTCGAGTCACCGCTCCTTCGCTACCGCGTTCGGCCGGGATCGGGCTACCGGAGGTCGATCCAGACTGCGACCTATTTGTCGCGCATGCGGCACTTCTACGCCAAGCACCGCGATGCCGTCGCGCGGCACGGCGCGGAGCTGATTGTCGACAAGGAAGCGTTTCTGGAAGGCCAGCGCGAATACGGCCGCGGCCTCGAATCGCGCGTCGCATCGCTCGAGTCCGAGCTCGCCGCCCTGAAGGGCCAAATCGACGCCGCGACGCGGGAGCTCGAAGCCCGCGGACAATCGCGCGTCGAGTGGGGCGACCTCCGCCGGACCTGGCCTCTCAGCGACCGCTGGGGGCGCGATCGCGGGACCGCGATCGATCGCTTCTATATCGAGGCGTTCCTCGATGCGCACCGCGGCGACGTCCGCGGGCGCGTCCTCGAGGTGCGGGATTCCGTCTACACGCAGCGCTTCGGAGGCAGCGCCGTCGACCGGCGCGACGTCGTCGACATCGACTCGACCAACACCACGGCGACCATCGTCGCGGACCTTCGGCGCGCCGACGCAATCGCATCGAACACCTACGACTGCATCATCCTGACCCAGACGCTTCACCTGATCGACGACATGGCGGCGGTCATCGCCGAATGCGAGCGCATCCTGCGTCCCGGCGGCGTGCTGCTGCTGACCGGACCGAGCGTGATTCGCGTGGACGACGAGCGCGGCGTCGACGGCGACTTCTGGCGGTTGACGGAAGCGTCTGCCCGCTCGTTGTTCAGCGCGGCGTTTCCGGTCGACGCCTTCGAGGTTGCGTCGTACGGCAACGTCATGGTCTGCGCGGCCTTTCTGTACGGCGTCTCCGTCGAAGAGATCGCGCGTGCGGACCTCGACCGCAGCGACGCGCGATTTCCGCTCGTCATCGCCATCCGCGCGGTGAAGCCGCGAGGCGACTCAGTCGCGGCGGCGCGGCGATCCGACCGCGGCTCGGCCGTCATCCTCTGCTACCACCGCATTGCGGAGTTATCGCCCGATTCGCACGCGTTGTGCACGCCTCCGGACGTCTTCCGCGCGCACATGCGGACGCTGCGCGAGCGTTTTACGCCTGTCGCGCTTGGCGATCTCGTTGGTTGGGCGTCCGAGGGCGTCATTCCGGAGCGCGCCGTAGCCGTCACGTTCGACGACGGCTACTTCGACGCACTGACGACGGCGTCGCCGATGCTCTGCGAGCTCGGTATTCCTGCGACGTTCTTCGTCAATTCCGATCGTCTGGACGAGCCGCACGAGCGGTGGTGGGACGGCCTCGAGCGCGCCTTCACCGGCGAACGCACACGCGAACTCGAGGAGCTGAACGCCCGCGCATGGACGCTGGACGAATGCGGCCGGGCGCGGCTCGTCGCCGACGCCCTCGCATCCGTTGGCGGCGCGGCGCCGCCGCGAGACTCGCATCGGGTGATGACGGCGGCCGAGCTTCGCGAGCTCGCGTCGCGGCCCGGGCACACCCTCGGCGGCCATACGACGCACCACCTGGCGCTGACGACGCATGCCGCCGACGTCAAACGGCGCGAGATTACGGCCGACAAGGCGGCGCTCGAGCGCGCGCTTGAACAGCAGGTGCACCTTTTTTCGTATCCGTACGGCGATTTCGACGGCGAGACCGTGGCCGTCGTGCGCGAAGCGGGATATCGGGCCGCCGTCACCGTGGAGAGCGGCGTCGTTGCGCCCGGCTGCAACCGCCTACTGCTGCCGCGACACGAAGTCACGGCGCGTGACCGCGCGGCCTTCGCCGAGCGACTGCTCGAGCTGTTCGCTGACGCGCGGACGACGGTGCTGCATGGCTAGCCTGGCGGCGCTGCTGCTTCGCGCGAAGGCGCTCGCGAGGGGCGATCGATTCATGGGCGCGCTGGAGGAGCCGCGCTCCGGCGCAACGGCCGGAGTTGCGCTGACGGTGTCGGGGTGGACGCTGTCGCGACGGGCGCCGATTGCGCGCATCGACGCGTTCGTCGGCAACGTCGCCCTCGGCGAGGTTCCGTACGGGATCCATCGTCCGGACGTGGCGGCCGTCTTGCCGTCTCTGACCGACGGCCGCTGCGGTTATTACTTACGAACGTGGCTCGATGAATCGATACCGAGCGGCGAGCTCGAAGTCCGGGTAACCGATCGCGCCGGCCATGTGCGTTCGTATCGACGCTCGTTCGCTCGGGCGACGCCTCGCGCTCCGATCGCGCCGACTGAGCGCGAGGTTTCAGCCGAGCGCCCATCGGTCGCGGAACTCCTGTCGGTTCCCGCAGATTCGTCGCAGCCGCTCGCGATTCTCGATTGGGACTCGCAGCTGAGCCGCTATGACGCAGGCATTCACGCCGTTTTTTCGCCGCCGATCGTGGGCGGCGGCGCGCTCGACACGGTCCCCTATCTCGATGGGAGCGTCGACATCGTCGTCATCGCCACCCGCACGCCCGACCGCGAGTTCGAGGCCCGCCGCGTCGCACGGCGCTCCGTCGTCTTGGTCGACTCCGCCCGTCGCGGCGTCGAAACGCTCTGGACGGCAGCGCGTGTCTCTGCGGCTGCGAAGACGAGCGTGTCCATCGTCATTCCGGCGCACGGCCAGGCGCGGTATACGGACGCGTGTATCAGACAGCTCCGCGCGACGATTTCGAATGGCACGCCGGACACAGATGTCGAGATCATCGTCGTCGACGATGCGTCGGCGGACGACACGCCGGCGATGCTGGCAGCGTGGCAGCGGACGGAGCCGCGGCTCACGGTGCTGCGCAACGAGACCAACGCCGGGTTCGGCGAGAGCTGCAACCGCGGCGCGCGCGCGGCACGCGCCGACGTCGTCGTCTTCCTGAACAACGACACGCTGCCGCAGCGCGGATGGCTCACGCCGCTCGTCGACTCGCTGCGCGACGAGCGCATCGGTGCCGTCGGCTCGAAGCTGCTCTATCCGGACGGCACGCTGCAGGAAGCCGGCGGCGTCATCTTCTCGGACGGATCCGGCTGGAATTTCGGACACGGCGAACCGAATGCGGATGCTCCGCTGTTCAGCCACGTCCGCGAAGTGGATTACTGCTCCGGCGCCGCGCTGGCGACGCGCCGCGCGCTGTTTCTCGAGCTTGGCGGTTTCGACGCGCGTTACACCCCCGCGTACTACGAGGACACGGACTACTGCTTCGCGCTGCGCGCGGCCGGCTATCGCGTGATGTACCAGCCTGCGTCGGTCGTCGTCCATGCCGGCGGCGCGACGGCGGGCACGGACGAACGCACGGGCGTGAAGAGCACGCAGGCGCGCAACCGAGCGATCTTCGCGGACAAATGGAGGAGTGCGCTCGCCGATCATCCTGCGCCGCGCGACCGCGTCACCGACGCCGTCCTGCACCAGGCCGCGGTGCGCCGGCGTGCCGCTCCGCGCGCGCTCGTCTGCGCGCCCGGGCCGCCGGCGTTCGACCGTGAGAGCGGATCCCGGCGCGTCTTCGACACCATCTGCTTTCTGCGCGACGCCGGCTGGGCAGTCACCTTCGTCGCCGAGTGCGCGGACGGAGACGGCACGTACCGTCCGCTGCTGCAGCAGATGGGCGTCGCCGTGTACGCCGGATCCGAGACGGCGGCGCGCCGCGCAGACTCGCTCCTCGACCCTGCGGCGCTCGTCGCGTCCGGCGGCTTCGACCTCGCGATTCTGCATTTCTGGTGGATCGGTGAGCGCTATCTGCCGCTGCTCCGACGACATTCGCCGCGGACGCGCGTCGTCGTCGACTCGGTCGATCTGCACTTTCTGCGTCAGGCGCGGCAGCGCTACAACGCGCGGACCGCTGGCCGCGACATCCTCGACGATCGCTTCGCCAACGAGATGACGCGCGAGCTGAATACGTATGCCGCAGCAGACACCGTGCTGACCGTCTCGCAGCGCGAAGCGGACATCGTCAACGATTGGTTCGGCCGCAGCGATCTCGCGCAGGCAGTACCGGACGCGGAAGAACTCGCGCCGTCGCCGATTCCCTTCGCGGACCGCCGGGGTCTGCTCTTCCTCGGCAACTTCCGCCATACGCCGAACATCGAGGCGCTGCAGTTCCTGACGCGCGAGATCGTGCCGCGCATCCCCGACTGCGTGCTGGCTCGGCACCCCATCTCGATTGTCGGCAACGAGCTGACGAAGGCGATCGTCGACGAGAACGCCGCGACGCGCCGCGGCGTGCGCTTCGTGGGGTGGGTACCGTCGGTGAACCCGTACCTCGAGCGCGCGTGCGTCACGCTGCTGCCGCTGCGGCACGGCGCCGGGACCAAGCGCAAACTGATTCAGGCCGCGATGACGGGCACCCCCAGCGTCTCGACCGGCATTGGCGTCGAGGGACTGCCGCTGCACGATGGTGAGCACGTCCTCGTCGCCGATGCTCCGGAGGCGTTCGCCAATCACATCGTCCGGCTCGTCGACGATGAGCCGCTGTGGACGCGGCTCGCAGATGCCGGCCGCTGCGCTGCGGTCGCCGCGCACGGCCGCGGCGTCGTCCGCGCGCGCTTCGATGCCATTGTCGGAGGCTGACGCGTCGGCGTATGAGACCCGACGCCGGTCTCTGGGGCGATAGGACTTATTGCGCGATGTTCCGCCCGCTGCACCAGCACGGTGCAGGCGGATTCCGATCGCCGATGGCGAATCGTTCGTCCGGTGCTTCGAACGAGCGCATGAAGGCGGCCATCACCGTCGTCTGACTCCGGTACGCCTCGATCGCCTGGCGCTTGGCCGCGCGCTCTGCGGCGGTCAGCGGCAGGCGAATGAACCGCGACCCATCGGAGCGATGCGGCGCCTCGTGGATCACGTAGTGCGCGACGGCAGGCACCCGCACGCCCCGCGCGGATGCGGCGTCGAGCGACTCGTGGACGAACATGTGCGTCGCGCAGTGATCCGGGTGCAGGTCGCTCGCATCAGGCGCGATGATCAATGTCGGCCGGAACGCGATGATGAGGTCCGCGAGCTCGGAGCGGACGTCGGCGCCGCGGTACTTCGCGTCCGCTTCGATCCGTTCCGCCGCCGGCGGGCTGTCGCGGTGCGTGTACGGCGACTGAAAGATCGCGGCCGGCGCATCGGCGGCGATCTCGCACATGCCCTCGTCGGGAAATCCCAGCATCCGCACCCGCGACCGGGGCACGCCGACCTGCCGCAGCGCCGCAGCCACTTCGCGTTCGCGAAGCGATCCGTACGAGCGATACGAACCGGGACTGAGGTGCGCGGCGTGCTGGACGGCCGCGACGCCTTTCGGGAATCCGTCGCCGCTCGTCATCTCGACCACCATCACGGTCCCGCCGCGCCGGACGATTCGATCGATCAGGCCGCCGGCGCCGAGGACGGCGTCATCAGGATGCGGCGAAACAACGAGTGCGCGCGTGTGATGCGTGACGTGCAGGGGAACAGGCGAAGGCGGGGCCGGCGCCGTGAGCGCCGCGGCCATCCACGCGAGTGCAAGAATGCGAAGCGGGATAACGGAGCCTCAACAGCAGTGTACAACCCTCCGGTTTGCGTATCATTTGGGCTACAACTGCGACGCGATGCGCTTGCCGATCGCCGTCATCTGTTCCGGCGACGCGCGGTAATCCAGCGTCATCACATCGATTGCAAAATGCGCGTTGCCCTTGCGGGCCACGATCGACGACGCGCCCGCCTTGCCCTTTTGCACGCCTCCCGTAAACCACGCCTCGTCGCCGACCGTGTCGATTTGCCTCGTGTTCTTCTGGCCGCTCTGCAAGTGGCGCACTTCCTTGATCGACGCCCATTCGCGGTCTTCGGATGCGGTGTCCTTCGACATGACGACCGTCAACGCTGCAGTGCCGTACCCTCGTTCAATTGATACATGCAGACCGTGGCGCCCATGTTCGGCTTCGGCTTCATCGCGCCGCCCATGATCTTCTGCGCATCGTCCTGCGAGAACAGCGCGCAGACGGCGGCGTTCGATGACGATGAGGGCTGAGGCGCCTGGCCGATGAACGCGGCGAGCGTCGCGGAAAGAATAATGGCTGAGGTAAACGGCCAGAGGATGCGCATGTCCCTACGATAGCGCGGTCTTTCGCTGGCGCACCTGCACGAAGATGCCGAACGCTACGTTCCACAAATTACACTTCTTTCGGCTGACATACAGAAATCGAAAAAGGAGAGAGCGTGTCGCGGCTGGAATGTCGATTGCACAGATGAGGCATCTATGCGACTCATCTGGATAGCTCTTGCATTGGCAGCGGTGGGATGCGGCTCCAGTTCTCCGAGCGCGCCCAGCGGACCGTCGGTGGCCAGCGTGACGTTGAGCGCGGCGAGCGTCTCCGCGGGGTCGACGGTACAAGGAACGGTGACGCTCGCGACCGCGGCGCCCTCGGGCGGCACGACGGTGACGCTGACGAGCAGCGCGCCGACGATCGCCACTGTCCCGGCAACGATCGCCCTGGCTGCCGGAGCGTCTTCCGCGACGTTTACGGTCACTGCGGTGGCCGCCGGAACCGTCTCGATCACCGCATCGGCCAACGGCGGCCAACAGGCGGCGACGCTCGCGGTGACCGCCGCTGCGAAGCTCTCCGCGCTGACATTGAGCACAGCGACGGTCACCGGCGGCAACCCGGTCACGGCCACCGTGACGCTGACGAGCGGCGCACCCGTGGGCGGGGCCACCGTGACGCTCACGGCGAGCGATCCCGCCACGGCGCCGGCGAGCGTCACCATCGCCGGCGGCGCGACGAGCGCCACGTTCACCGTGTCGACCCGCGCCGTCGGAGGGACGATTGCTGCCACGATCGGCGCATCGTACGGCGGCGTGTCGTTGTCCGTGGCGCTGTCCGTGACGAAGCCGAGTCTCGCGACCGCGCGGTTCGGCGCGACCGGCCCGACCGAAACCGAAACGTGCGAGATGGCGAACAGCGGAAACACGCTGAGCTGCACGTTCGACGGCAGCACCTCCGCCGCGCCCGGCACCATCGTCGCGTGGGACTGGACCTACAAGGTCGCGTCGGCGAAGACGTTTTCGCAGACGCCGACCGGACCCATCCTCAAGAATCCTGCGGTCGACTGCACGTTCCT
>DASQHH010000250.1:0-3639 GCA_035632195.1 Vicinamibacterales bacterium | reverse complement strand
GTGGCCATACGGTCTCCGTTCACGTGGAATCCTACGGCAACGCGCACCGCCGCGGGACCTTCGCGAGTATAGCGACAACCCGCGCGGATCTGCAATTTCCCGAATGCCGACTACCTCGGTTTCCACCAAGACGGTCGTGATCGCCGACGATACGGCGTTCGTCCGCGATCGCTTTAGGGCCGCGGTCGAGGGCGCGGGGCACAAGGCGATCGCCGTCAAGAGCGCCGCGGAACTCCTGGCGCGCGTGCGCGCCGACCTCAAACAGATCGATCTCGTCGTGCTCGACCTCCGGCTGCCGAACATGCCGGGCGTCGATCTGGTGCGCGGCATCCGGAAGCTCGACGAGGGGAAGCTGCCGGTGCTCGTCTTCAGCGGGACGATCGCGAACGCGGACGAAGTCCGCGACCTTGCCGCGCTGGGCGTCGCCCGCTACGTCAACGAGTACAGCGCCGTGCAGCACATCCTGCCGTCGCTCGCGCCGCATCTGTTTCCGGACAACTTCAACCGGCGCGGCAGCCCGCGCGTCGTGCTCGGCATCCCCATCCAGTACCGCTTCGGCAACACGATTGCGGCGGCGCTGACGCTGAACCTGAGTCACGGCGGCATCGCCATCCGCACGACGAGCCCGCTCGAATCCGGTGCACGCATCCGCGTCCGTTTCCGGATGCCCGGCAGCAAGAAGGACATCGACGCCGAAGGCAAGGTCGCCTGGAGCGATCGCCGCGTCGGCATGGGCATCCAGTTCGACACCGTCGATCCGGAGCACCAGACGGACATCGACAATTTCGTCGACGCGCACTTTTTCAGCAACCGAAAAGCCTGACAGCCTGAGGTCTCGCGAATGACTGATGTGTTGTGGCGGCTCGCCGCGCTGGGGGCGCTCGTCTGCGCCAACGGACTGTTCGTCGCGGCCGAATTCTCGATCGTGACGGTCCGCAAGACGCGCGTCGATCAGCTGATAGCCGAGGGACATAGCGCGGCGCGCGCGGTGCGCCGCGCCGTCAGCGCGCCCGACCGGTACATCGCCGCAACACAGCTCGGCATCACGATGGCCAGCCTCGGCCTGGGATGGGTAGGCGAACCGGCGCTCGCCTCGATGATCGAACCGGCGCTCGCGTTCCTGCCGGCCCATGTCGCCGCGACGACCGCGCACAGCATCGCCGTCGCCATCGCGTTCGCCGCGATCACGTTCGCGGAGATGGTCTTTGGCGAGCTGACGCCGAAATGGATTGCGCTCGAGCGGTCCGAAGCGACCGCGCTGTGGCTCGTCCGGCCGACGGAAGTCTTCATGCGGGCGCTGTGGCCGTTCATCCGCCTCGTCCACGGCTCGGCGCAGACCCTCGTCTACGCGCTCGGCATGAAGGGCGGCCACCGCGCGGGCGTCCATTCGGAAGAAGAGCTGAAGATGCTGGTCACGGCAAGCCAGGAAGCGGGCATCCTCGAAGAGCAGGAGGAGCAGATGCTCCACCGCGTGTTCGGCTTCGCCGACCTGACCGCGGGCCAGGTGATGGTGCCGCGCACCGAGCTCGTTGCCGTGTCCGCCGATACGCCGATCGATCGCCTCGTCGCGCAGATCGCGCGCGGCCGGCTGACGCGGCTGCCCGTCTACCGCGAAGACATCGACGACGTCTTCGGCATGCTGCACGTCGTCGACGTCCTGAAAGCGATCGCCGGCGGGATGACCGGGACCGCGGGCTCGCTGGTGCGGGAATTGTTGACCGTGCCCGAAACGCTGAACGCCGACGACCTCCTCGCGCAGATGCGTCGGCGCCGCGTCCGCGAAGCGCTCGTCATCGACGAGTACGGGGGCACCGCAGGACTCGTGACGTTCGAGTCGCTCATGGAGCGCATCGTCGGCGAAGTGCCGGGCGAGACGGGGACGCCGGCGCGCATCAGCACGCGGCCCGACGGATCGGCCGACGTCGATGGCCTCGCCCTGGTCACCGACGTCAACGGCCAGTTCGATCTGCACATCGACGAAGCGACGTACACGACGATCGGCGGCTACGTCCTCGGGCGCCTCGGCCGGCGCGCCAGGGTCGGCGACGTCGTCGAGGTCGAGGGGCGGCGCATCCGCGTCGAAGCGCTCGATGGACTGCGCGTCGCGAACGTCTGGATCTCCAAACCCTGAGGCTACAGCGCGGCGAGCGCCGAGAAGACCTTTTCGTAGTTCGGCTCGTTGCGCGCGTCGTCGAGCACTTCACGGTGCCGGACGACGCCGTCCTTGTCGAGGACGAACACGGCACGCTTGGCAATCCCCTTCAACCCGATCATGTCCTCGTTGAAGACGCCGTAGTCGCGGATCGTCTGTTTGTTGAAGTCGCTCAGCAGCGGGAAGGTGAAATGCTGCTGGTCGTGGAACGCCTTCAGCGTGAAAAAGGTGTCCACGCTGATGCCGTACACTTGTGCTTTCGCGGCGTTCAGCTTCGACATCGAGTCGCGGAAGGTGCACAGCTCCTTCTGACACACCGAACTGAACGCTGCCGGAAAGAACGCGAGGACGACTGGGTGCCCGCGCTCCGCACCCAGCGTCACGGGCTGGCGTTCGTGGTTCGTGAGCGTGAAGTCCGGCGCCTTGGATCCAACCTCTGCAGCCATGCGTCTCCTGATCTTGCGGAACGAACCCGCCTCCGGGGCCGAGGGAGCTCGGCCCCTACAAATTTAACCGAGGTTCGATTAGGATTTTTGTTTGGGCGCTCTCACAGGGGAACGCCCCTCTTATCCAGACAGTCAGGAGTGTCGTGTGATCGAGGTTCAGCACCTCACCAAGCGGTACGGCCGCTTTACGGCCGTCGACGATGTCAGTTTTCGCGTCGAACGGGGCGAAATCCTCGGGTTTCTCGGCCCCAACGGCGCCGGCAAGACGACGACGATGCGCATCCTGACGGGGTACATCCCGGCGACGGAGGGCAAGGCCATCGTCGCCGGATTCGACGTCTTCGAGCAGCCGATCGACGCCAAGCGGCGGACCGGGTACCTGCCCGAGACGCCGCCCCTCTATCCGGACATGGGGGTCGCGGAATATCTGATCTTCGTCGCCAAGATCAAAGGCGTGCCCTCGGCGGACATCCGGACGCGGGTGCCGTATGTCATGGAGCGGACGCGCATCAAAGACATGGCCGCCCGTCAGTGCGCGAAGCTGTCGAAGGGCTATCGCCAGCGCGTCGGCCTCGCGGCTGCCCTGCTCCACAACCCGGACGTGCTCATCCTCGACGAGCCGACGGCGGGCCTCGATCCGAAGCAGATCATCGAGACCCGCCAGCTGATCAAAGAGCTCGCGGGCGATCACACGATCATTCTGAGCACGCACATCCTCCCGGAAGTCTCCCAGACCTGCCAGCGCGTCGTCATCATCAACAAGGGCCGCGTCGTCGCGATCGACACGCCCGACAACCTGACGGCGCGGCTGCGCGGCTCGGAAACGATGTACGTGCAGGTCGCGGGAACGGCCGACGCCGTGCCGGCGCTGCAGCGCGTGGCCGGCGTGACGCGCGTGTCGGTCGCGGATCGCAAGGACGGCCACGTTGCCTACGAGGTCGAAAGCGAGCGCGGCCGCGACGTCCGCCGCGAGCTCGCGCAGGCCGTCGTGACCGGCGGATGGGGTCTGCTCGAGCTGCGGCCGCTGCGCATGAGCCTCGA
>DASQHH010000249.1:0-2644 GCA_035632195.1 Vicinamibacterales bacterium | reverse complement strand
TGTGGTCGGACTGCAGTCTGACCGGACGCGACGACGCCGCCCAGCCACACCACCGCCCCGCCAGACAGGAGGATCTGGAACCTGTTCATCCGACGCATCTTGCCGGGAAGTTTACACCCGGAAACCGATGAGAAATGTGTGAAATCACTGGCAATCGTGGCCCGATTCCTGGCAGCAATCTGTGGCCACTGTGGATCGCTCCCCCCAACAACCGCACACAGGAGGCGGAGTCTCATGAAACGGACGTTGCTTCGGGTCCCAGTGCTCGTGGCCAACGCCGAAACCGGCGACCTGGTCTGCGGCAACTTCGGCAAGCCGGTCGAAGTGAAGGCCGGACACGGCGCGATCTGGGAGTACCAGCAGACGCTGTCGTTCGACGCCAATGGACAGCCCACCGAGACGCGCATCTGCGACGGGCAGCCGACAGTGAGCGACGAGCTGTACTTCGACTCGAAACTCCGCCACGAGCTCGTGGCTTGGATCTTCATCGAGCACTCGAACCAGCGCGGATTCACGAACGCAGTCGATCTCCCAACCGTGCAGCTCTACAACTCGATGCTGGTGCCCGCCGTGCAGGAGTTCTGCAGCTCACAGCTGTCAGCTGTCGGCCGTCAGCGAGAACCGGTTCCGGCTGACAGCTGACGGCTGATAGCTGACGGCTTCTTCCTGCGCTATGCTTCGCGCATGAAGAGAACGATTCGGCTGCTTTCCTCCGCCGGCCTGCTCGCGGCGCTCACGGCTGTCGCCTTCGCGCAGGCGCCGCAGCCCGCGGCCGGCGTCAAATACGCGCAGATCAGCCCGGCCGATATGAAGGAGTGGCTCACGTACCTCGCGTCCGACGAGCTGCAGGGCCGCCAGATATACACGGAGGGCTACGGCCTTGCCGCTGCCTATGTCGCCGATCACCTCAAGGCGTGGGGCGTGAAGCCGATCGGCGAGGACGGCACGTATTTCCAGTCGGTCAAATCGCGCGGCTACAAGTCGACGCGGAATTCGACAATCACCATCGGCTCGACGACGTTCAAGAGCGGCGACCACGCAACGTTCCCCGCCAGCGGCGGCGCGAAGCAGACTCTGACGTTCACGGGCGCTGAGTTCGTCGGCTACGGGATGAAGGACGATCTCGAAGGCCGCAACCTGAAAGACAAGCTGATCGTCGTCCTGCCTAACCTGTCGGCCGCAGGCGGCCGCGGGGGCAGGAACGTCGGCGGCGGACCCGCCGTCATGCTCGCGCGCGGCGCGAAAGCCATCGTCACCTACCAGGCGGGCGCGACGGCGGCTGAAGAGGCGCTGACCCAGGCGCAGGACGCGCTGCAGAAAGCGACCGCGGCGGTGCAGCAGGCGCAGCAGGATATGCCGGGCCTCGCCGGACGCGGGCGGGGCGGACGCGGAGGCCGAGGCACGGCGCCGGCGTCGGACTTCACCACCGTCCAGCGCATCGATACGCCGACACCGCCGCAGCTGACCGGCGACGACACCGTCTTCGAGGCGCTGTTCGCCGGCGCGCCGGTGAAGTTCGCGGACCTCAAGGCCAAGGCGCAGCGCGGCGAGGCGCTCGGTAACGCGCAGCTGACGGCGCGCGTCTCGATCGCTGTCGACAACACGTACGACCAGGTGTCCGAACAGCTCTCCCGCAACGTCGTCGGCATGGTCGAAGGCAGCGATCCGAAGCTGAAGGACACCTACGTCCTGTTCGGCGCGCATCTCGACCACATCGGCTACAGCCAGGCGGGCGGAGGCGGGCAGCCGACCAACACCAGCTGCCGTCAGCGAGGTGACGCGGCGCAGGCGGCGCTCCGGGCGGCGGGCAAGACGATTCAGAATCCCGGCAGGCAGGGCGGCGGAGCGCGAGGCTTTCAGCCCAGCGGAACCGCCGCGAACACGACGCCGTTCGACCAGCGCGACTTCATCTCCAACGGCGCCGACGACGACGGATCGGGGTCGACGGCGATGCTGGCTGTGGCGAAGGCGTTCGCGACGGGACCGAAGCCGAAGCGCTCGGTCGTGTTCGTATGGCACACGGGCGAGGAAGGCGGTCTGCAGGGCTCGCGCTACAACGCCGACTTCCCCATCGTCCCGCTCGATAAAGTGCAGACGCAGCTGAACATGGACATGGTCGGCCGCGACGACTGCGACGACCTCGAGGGCGACTACACCAACAGCGTGTTCGTCATCGGCGCCGACCGCATCAGCACCGACTTGCACAACATCATCGTCGAGACCAACCAGACGATGACGAAGCCGTTGACGCTGGATTACGAGATGAACGACCCGCTGGATCCCGAGAGCGTCTACACGCGCAGCGATCACTACAGCTACGCGGCCAAGGGCATTCCGATCGCGTTCTTCACGACGGGGCTGCACAGGGACTACCACAAGGTCAGCGACACCGTGGACAAGATCCTGTTCCCGAAGATGGCGCACATTGCGCAACTGGTCTACGAGACCGGCTTCTCGATCGCCAATACCGACCGGACGTTGGAGCGCGACAACCTCGGTCCGCGCACCGGGTTCGGGACGAAGGCGGCGGTGATTCCGAAAGGGCGTTCGACGTCGACGTCACAAAAGTGATTCGAGCTCGGCGCGCGGCGGCGATTATCGCGATCAGCCTTGCGATAACCGGCTGCGCGCGAATCGTCAAGAA
>DASQHH010000248.1:0-7046 GCA_035632195.1 Vicinamibacterales bacterium | reverse complement strand
GATACCCAGAATGGCGACGAGCACCGCGACCGCGATCTGCACCGATGTCAGCCCGAACCACTGGTCCGTGATCTTGACGATGTACGCCTTCAACTCTCTGTTGAACAAAACGAATACCTGGCGCTGCCCTGCGAACGCGTTCAGAATCCGCTCGCGCACTTCTGCAGCGTCCGCTCCGGGCTTCACGTAGATCCGGAAGACGTTGACCGAGTCGTCGTTCCAGTACTTCTTGAACGTCGAGCGATCGATCAGGATGGCCCCCTGCTGGTCCGAGTAGTCGATGTTGACGCCGGCGATGGGCAGCCGCATCACGCCGTTGGGCGCCGGAATCTCGAGGACGTCTCCCAGCTTCACGCGCTGCAGCTGCGCGAAGTTGTCCGAGACCATCACCGCTTCGCCCGCGGCGGTGCGGCGGAACATGTCGTCGCGCTTTCCCTGGACCGGCACCGTCCGGATCGTCGCTGCCACGCTCAAGACGTCGGTCGCCACGATCATCACGGGCGTCTGGCGGAACACGATGCGCGCATCGCGCACCGGCTGCACCCGCTCGACACCGGGCAGCGCCTCGAGCGTCGACGCCATCGCCGCCGGAAAACGAATCGTGCGTACGACGATGTTCTGCGACGGCATCACGAACAGGTCGGGATTCAGCGTCGCGTTCATCCAGTCGATGATCGAATCGTAGCTGGCGCGCGCCATGCCGGCAAAGCCGACGACCAGCGTCAGCGACAACATCAGCGCGGCGACGCTCGCCGACGTCCGGCGCGGGGCCTGGATGAGACTGTCCGCCGCCAGCGCGCCTTCGACGGGACGCAGCCACTTCAAGACCGGTCGGATGGCCTTCGCGAGCGTGAGCGACAGGAGCGGGCTCAGGAGCAACGCGACGACGATGACCAGCGCGAAGCCGACATAGAACACATAGCGTGAGCCGATCGACCCGCCCGACGATCGCGCCGCGAGGAGGCACACGAGGGAAACGGCGCCGAGAATCGCCGCCAGCACAACGCGCAGCCGGTTCTCGCCCGCCGACAGCACCTGATACTTGCCCTTCTGCAGCGCCTGCACAGGATCGACGCGCGCCGCGCTCCGCGCGGGAATCCACGCCGCAATCAGGCTCGTCACCACGCCGATGACGAGCGCGAAGCCGAGCATCCGCGGATCGGCCGCCAGCTCCGCCGTCGTATGGACGGTTTCTCCGTACACGTCGTTGATCAGCGTGCCAATCGACGCCGCGATGCCGCGCGCGATGATGACGCCGAAGACGACGCCGCCGATCGACCCCAGGAGCCCTGTGGCGGCGCTCTCGCCGAGGAACAAGTAGCGGATCTGGCGCCTTGTCGCGCCGAGCGCGCGCAGGATGCCAATCTCGGAGCGCCGCTGGGTCACCGCAATGGCGAACGAGTTGTAGATGATGAACATGCCGATGAACAGCGCGAACGCGCTCGAGATGTTCACCATCATCGAATACGCCGACAGCATCGCCTCGAACTGCCTGCCGCGGCCGGACGGCGGCTCGATCTGGAATCCGGGTCCGAGCATCGCCTGCAGCTCGCGCTCGCAATCGGCGATGGTCTTTCCCTGTTTGACCCCGAGGTCGATGCGATCGAACTTCCGGCCGCGCCCGAACATCATCTGCGCGGCGTAAATGTCCATGATCGCGAGATTGCCCCCGAACGCGGTCGTCAGGCCGGACGACTTCATCACCCCTCGGACGGTGAACGGCTTCTCGCCCACGGCCGTGCCGAGCGTGATCCGGCTGCCGACGGCGATGCCGTTCCTGTCCGCGAACTCCTTCGCGAGGATCACCGAATCGGGCTGGGCCAGAAACACCAGCGGATCGTCCAGCACTGCATCGTCGCCGCTCTCGAGGTCGTAGTCGCGGAGGCTGCGGTCCCCCGTCATGTCGATGCCGAGCACCAGCAGGGTCCCTTGTCCCCCATGACCAGGGACTTTCGGATCGACGATGGCCTCGATGACGGGGACAGCGACGCGCACGGACCGCGCCGACTGCACCCGATCCAGGACGTCCTCGTCGAATCCGGTCTCGCCCGCCGTCACCTGGAGCTCGGTCTTGCCGGCGATGCGGTCGACGGTGCGCGAGAAGCCGTCGAGCACAGTCTGGTTGGCGGCGTGCATCCCGACGAACACGGCGACGCCGAGCACGATGCCGGCGACGGTCAGCAGCGTCCGCAGCACGTGGCGGCGGAAGTACGGCCACGAGATGAGACGCAGCAGGATCACGCGCGCGCCCCCGCGCGGGCGGCGCCGCGGCGGACGTCCTCGACGATGCGCCCGTCGCGCAGCGCGATCGTCCGCTCGCAGCTTTCGGCGACGCTCATGTCGTGCGTGACGATGACGACCGTGGATCCGAGCCGGACGTGCAGATCGCGGATGAGCCCGAGGATGTCGGCGCCGGTGTGCGTGTCCAGGTTGCCCGTGGGCTCGTCGGCGAGGAGGATCGGCGGGTAAACCGACAGCGCCCGCGCGATCGCGACGCGTTGCCGTTCGCCGCCTGAGAGCTCGTCCGGCAGATGCTCGGCACGGCGGTCGAGCTGCACGAGCGCCAGCAGTTCCCGCACGCGCGCGTCGACCTTCGACCGCGACCAGCCGCGCAAGTGCAGGGGGAGGCCGACGTTTTCGGCGGCCGTCAGCGTCGGCAGCAGGTTGAAGAACTGGAAGATGAAGCCGATCTTGTCCCGCCGCACTTTGGTCAGCGCATCGTCGGCGAGGCCGCCGAGCGACTCACCGTCGATCCGGACGTCGCCGGACGATGGCCGGTCGAGGCCGCCGATCAGATTGAGGAGCGTGGACTTGCCCGAGCCGGACGGGCCGATGATGGAAGCGAGCTCGCCCTTCGGGATGTCGATGCTGACGTCGTCCAAGGCGACGACGCTTCGCTTGCCTTCGAACTTCCTGGAGACGCGTGCGAGGTGAATCATCGCGCCTGCAAATCGTCACATTATGTGAACAATTTCACAATCAAGTCAAATCTCAGTGGAAACCCGCCTGTCTTGTGCGTTCGCTCCGGACCGGAGCGGTCAGATTCCTCAGGTGCCGCCGAAGCCGATCGTCACCGAATCGCCGTCGACGATGACGGGGACGGCGCGCCGGCCCTTGCTGAGCTCGAGCATGTGCTTGAGCTCGTCGGCGTTCTTCTTGACGTTGATGTACTCGAACGCGACCTGCCGCCTTGCATAGTCGTCACGGGCGGCTTGCGTGTAGGGTCACGTGTCCTTGCCGTATATCTTGACCATCACGGCGATTGTAACCGCTCCAACTCCACGCGCGTCGCCTCGGGAATCGGAATCGACTTTCCTTTCTCGTAGTCGTACGAGACCATCACCGTCTTTCCTTCCGCGACGCGGCTTCCGTCCGCGGTCTTGACGATCTCGTACAGCTGCACGAAGCTCGAACGGCCGATGTCGCCGATCCGCATGCGGACCTCGAGCGCGTCGCCGAAATGCGCCGGTGCGCGGTAGTCGCATTCCGCACGCGCGAGGATCACGCGCGCCTGGGGCGGCCGCGCATGGCCTGTCAGCCGGCGCCAGAAGGTCAGGCGCGCCTCTTCCATGTACGTGAAATAGACCGCGTTGTTCGCGTGGCCCATCTGATCGCAGTCACGGAACCTCACGGTCAGCTGGTGGCGATATGCGTCCGGCATACGCGGTACAATACCGCGGCCGGTGGCTCTTCCGCTCGCCTCAGAAACGTTCAACGCGGACGAAAAACGCGCGCTCGAACCGTTTTTCACCAACACCGATCGCCCGATTTTCGCGCTGACCAACCTGCCCGAGACGGTCAAGGGCGCGCTCTTCGCGCGCTATTCCCGGTCCGCCAAGTCGGTGCGCCGTCTGTTCCTGGACGAGTTCCTCAAGGATGCAGGCGCTGCGGCGCCACGGCCCGCGGTCGGCAGTGAACGGGCCGACAAGCTGTACGCGCGGGTCCTGAGCGAGTACGGCGACGATTCGGTCGCGCAGCTCGGCGGCGCGCATATCGCCTGCGAAGGCGTATCGAACATCCTGACGAAGGTGCTCGAGTGGGGACGCCTCATGGCGTACCTCGAGCAGTCCACACGCTACGTTCCGTACACGGATCGACCGAACGGCAGGTGGAAATACCGCGTTCCTGCGGAGATCGCGCGATCCCCGCTCGCGGAGCGATTCACGCAGACGCTGGACTTGGCGTTCGAGACCTATGCGCGCTGGATTCCCGCGATGGAAGCGCACTTCCGCGCGAAGTATCCAAAATCACTAGACGACTCGGACGCGGTGTACAAATCCGTCATTCGCGCGAAATCGCTGGACACGCTGCGCGGGCTGCTGCCGGCGGCGACGACGTCCAACGTCGGCCTGTTCGGCACCGGCCAGGCGTTCGAAGCGCTGCTGCTGCGGATGTTCGCGCACCCGCTGGAAGAGGTCCGCGACTGCGCGCGGGCGATGCTGACCGAACTGCGTCAGGTGATCCCGGCGTTTCTCTCGCGCGTCGACCAGCCGGATCGCGGCGGACGATCGGTCGAGTATCTCGCCGACACGCGCCGCGCATTCGAGCAGGCGGCGCAGCGGTTCGTCGAGGGCGGCGCACCGATTCTCAGCGCCGCGGAGGATCGCGACGAAGTCGTGCTGACCGACTGGGACCGCGACGGCGAGATCAAAGTCGTCGCTGCCGCGCTCTACCCGGTTTCCGCCCTGCCGGACGAGGAACTCCTCGCGCGGGCGCGCCGCATGTCTCCCGACGATCGCGCGTCGCTGCTCCGCGCCTATGTCGGCCGCCGCGCGAACCGGCGTCACAGGCCCGGCCGCGCATTCGAACGGACGTCGTACCGCTTCGACGTCCTCGCCGACTATGGCGCGTTCCGCGATCTCCAGCGCCATCGCCTGCTCACGCTCGACTGGCAGCCGCTCAGCCCGCGCCACGGATGCGTGGAGCCGGCCGCGATCGAGGAGGCCGGCGCGCTCGCTGACTGGCGCGCAGTGATGGATGCGTCCGCGCGGCTCCACAACGACCTCGTCGCCGAAGGGCTCGATCACGCCGCGCCCTACGCCGTCGTCATGGCGTACCGCGTCCGCTTCTATATGGAGATGAACGCGCGCGAGGCGATGCACGTCATCGAGCTGCGCACCTCTCCGCAGGGGCACCCGTCGTACCGCCGCGTCTGCCAGGCCATGCACCGCGCGATCGCGGACGTCGCCGGCCATCGCGGCATCGCGGAGGCGATGCAGTTCGTCGATCATTCGGTTGTGGAGTTGGAACGTCTACAGTCGGAGCGCGCGTTAGAGAAGAAACGTCAATCGTCCGCGCGCCAATAGCGCGAGTACTCGTCCAGGAACGTCAGCGTCTCGAACGACTTCATCCGGTCAAAAAACAGCACGCCGTCGAGATGGTCGGTCTCGTGCTGGATGACGCGCGCCGTGAAGCCGTGCGCATGCATCTCGAGCCGGTGGCCGTGGCGATCCATCGCGCGGACCAGGATTTCCCGCGCGCGAGGGACCCGGCCCCGGATCTCGGGGATGCTCAGGCACCCCTCCCAGTCCTCGACCATCTCGGCGCCGACGACGGTGATTTCCGGGTTGACGATGACGACCGGGTCGGGCTCGGGAGCGTTCTCGTCCTTTTCGTGGCCCGGTTCCTCGGGCTCGTCAATCGCCGCGACGAACACGCGCACTCCCTCATGGACCTGCGGCGCCGCCAGCCCGACGCCGTGGTACTCGCGCATCGTCTCGATCATGTCGTCGATGAACCTCTGGAATGCCGCGTTCTTGAAGGCGGCGCGCTCGACCGGCCGCGCCTTCGCGCGCAGCACGGGATGCCCCATGCGCGCGACCTTCAGAATGGACATGCGAGAATTGTAGTGTGAATCATCTGCATCCGCATGACGAGTCGCATGCGTACCGTTTCTGTCCGCGGTGCGGCGGCGCGCTCGAGCGGCGGGTGCTGAAATCGTCCGAACCGCCGCGCCCGGTGTGCACGGCGTGCGGCTTCGTCTTCTACATCGATCCAAAGATCGCCGTCGGAACGATCATCGCGACGCCGTCGCAACGCATCGTGCTGGTCAGGCGCGCCATCGATCCCGGTTACGGCAAATGGGTCTTCCCCGGCGGGTACGTCGATCGCGGCGAGCCGCTGACCGTCGCGGCAATGCGGGAAGCCCGCGAGGAATGCGGCCTGGACGTGCGGCTCGACGGCCTCGTCAATATCTACTCGTACCCGGGACGCGCGCCTGTGATCGTCGTCTACGCAGCGACGTCAATTTCGGGTCAGCTTTGCGGGGACGACGAGTGCCTCGAAACGGCTGAGTTCGATACCAGTGCCATTCCGTGGACGGATCTGGCCTTCCTCAGCACGCACGAAGGACTGCGCGACTATCTGAACGGCCTTCGCCATCCGATACCCTGACCGGGGGTGGCGCGCCTTTCGCTCCTGTCCCAAGCAGTCTCAATTTTTCACGGTAATCGGGCGGTTTCTGCGTTCGCAACGGACAGAATCGTTCGCACGAAGACAGGTTTGTAATATGACCAGGCCACTTTCGCTTTTCGCCGGCGTCGTCGTCACGACGACGATCGCGGCGGGCTGCGTTCAACATTCGCGCACGATCGGCGACACGGCGCCGACGCCGACGCCGTCCACGCCCGCGCCGTCCGGCGGCAGCAGCGCGCCATCGGTCGTTGGCGTATGGACCGCCAACGCCGAATCGGTGCCGACGCTGCCGAACGCATCGACGTGCGGCAACTTCCAGTTCCAGATCGCGTCGCAGACGAGCAATTCGGTTTCGGGCACCTTCACCGCGACGTGCGGCAACGGGCTTGTCGTTTCCGGATCGGCGAGCGGGCAGCTCAACGGCACGAATGTCGCCATCAACGTAAGCGGATCGGGGCAGATGTCCGGGCTGCCGCTTTGCCCGTTCACGCTCTCGTCGACGAGCGGCTCGATCCGGGACAACGGCTACACGCTGGTGCTGCCATATTCCGGAACGACGTGCTTTGGTCCGGTCAGCGGCACGCAGACGCTCCATCGCCCGCAGCCGGCGGCGCCCCCGCCGGCGCCGACGC
>DASQHH010000247.1:0-3779 GCA_035632195.1 Vicinamibacterales bacterium | reverse complement strand
CCCGCAGAATGCCGGGCTCGGAACTCCGCGGTCCCTCCGGGCTCCGCGGTTAATATTCCGCGTGGGGCCATTCGATGTCGATTCCGGTTCGCATCACCATCAACAACACCGCGCGCGAACATCCGATCGAGCCGCGCGTGCTGCTGGTCCACTACCTCCGCGACTACTGCAACCTGACCGGCACGCACGTCGGCTGCGAAACCGGCATCTGCGGCGCGTGCACCGTGCTCGTGGACGGCAAGGCCGTCAAATCCTGCACGATGTTCGCCGTGCAGGCCGACGGATCGAGCGTCACGACGATCGAGGGCCTCGCCGCGAACGGCCCGCTGCACCCGGTGCAGCAGGGGTTCTGGGAGTGCCACGGGCTGCAGTGCGGCTTCTGCACGCCCGGCATGATCATGACGTCGGTCAGCCTCCTCGCCGCCGAGAAGAATCCGACTCGCGAGCAGATCGCCGAAGGCCTGCGCGGGAACCTGTGCCGCTGCACCGGCTACACGCACATCATCGACGCCGTGAACTACGCAGCCGCGCACCCGGAGCCGCATGTCTGAGACGAAATACATCGGGCGCGCGTTGAAGCGCGTCGAAGACCCGCGCCTCGTCAAGGGCCTCGGGACGTACACCGACGATCTGCGCCTGCCCGGCATGCTGCACGCCGCCATCCTGCGCAGTCCGCACGCGCACGCGAAGATCGCGAAGATTGACACCGAGGCGGCAGCGCGCGTCCCCGGCGTGGTCGCCGTGCTCACCGGCGCGGATGTGAACGAGCACTGCGGCGTGGTGCCGTGCGCATCGTCGATTCCCGACCTGAAGGCGCCGAAGCACACCGTGCTCGCGGGCGATCGCGTTTATTTCGTCGGCCACCCGGTCGCGGTCGCGATCGCGGACGATCCGTACGCCGCACGCGACGCCGCGGACGCCATCGAGGTCGACTACGAGCCGCTGCCGGCCGTCGTCGATCCCGAAGCGGCTATCAAGAGCGGTGCCGCGCTGACGCATCCCGACCTCGGCACGAACATCGCCTACACGCACGCGGTGTCGGGCGGCGGCGACATCGAGGAGGCGTTCCGCAAGGCGGACCGCGTGATCACCCACCGGCTGTATCACCAGCGGCTGACGCCGATGCCGATCGAGCCGCGGGCCGTCGTCGCCTCGTACAACGCAGGCGACGGCAGCCTGACGCTCTATACGTCGACGCAGGTGCCGCACCTGATTCGCACCTTGCTGCCCGGCATGATCGGCGTCCCCGAGAACAAGCTCCGTGTCGTCGCGCCGGATGTCGGCGGCGGTTTCGGCGCGAAGCTCAACGTCTATGCGGAAGAGGCGCTGTGCGCGCATCTCGCCATGGGGCTCGGCGCGCCGGTCAAGTGGATTGAGTCGCGCCGCGACAACGCGTCGGCGACGATCCACGGGCGCGACCAGATCGGCGAATACCAGGTGGCGGTGAAGAACGACGGGACGATCCTCGGCCTGAAGGCGCACACGATCGCCGATCTGGGCGCGTATCTGCAGTTGCTCACGCCGGCCATCCCGACGCTCACCGGGCTCGTGCTGACCGGCTGCTACAAGATTCCAGCTGTGAAGTTCGACGTCGTCGGCGTCTACACGAACAAGATGGCGACCGACGCGTATCGCGGCGCGGGCCGGCCCGAAGCGACGTACCTCATCGAGCGGCTGATGGAGGTTGTCGCGCGCGAGCTGAAGGTCGACCGGCTCGAGCTGCGCAGGAAGCATTTCCCGGCGCCGGACGAATTTCCGTTCGCGACCTCCTGCGGCCTGACCTACGACAGCGGCAATTATCAGGGGTCCCTCACGAAAGCGAAGGACCTCGCGAACTGGGACGCGCTCGTCGCCGACCGCGCCGCCGCGCGCTCGGCAGGGAAGCTGTCCGGCATCGGTGTCTCCACGTACGTCGAGATCTGCGCGATGGGGCCGTCGAAGGCGATGCCGGCCGGCGGCTGGGAGTGGGGCTGCGTGCGGGTCGAGATGTCCGGCAAGGTGACGGTCATCACCGGCGTGTCGCCCCACGGACAGGGACAGGAAACCACCTTTGCGCAAATCGCGGCCGACCGTCTCGGCGTGCCCATCGAGGACGTCGTCGTCCTCCACGGCGACACGAGCATCGCGCACTACGGCCGCGACACCTACGGCAGCCGGGGCACCGCCGTCGGCGGCACGGCGATTGTGATGTGCATCGACAAAGTGATCGCGAAGGCGAAGCAGCTTGCAGCCCATCTCCTCGAAACCACCGCGGACAAGGTGACGTTCCAGGACGGCGTCTTCGCTGCGCCGGGCGCCACGAAGCGCGAGATCAAATGGGCCGAGATGGCCGGAGAGGCGTATATCGCGAAGAACCTTCCGGCGGGGCTCGAACCGGGCCTCGAGGCGTCGAGCTTCTTCGAGCCGGGCAACTTCACGTTCCCCTTCGGTGCGCACATCGCCGCGGTCGAGATCGACCGCGACACGGGGCAGGTCGCGATCAAGAAATACATCGCCGTCGACGACTGCGGGCCTCAGATCAACCCGCTGCTCGTCGAGGGGCAGGTGCAGGGCGGGATCGCGCAGGCGATCGGGCAGGCGCTGTTCGAGCAGACAATTTACGACGAGCACGGCCAGCTGCTGACGGGTGAGTTCATGGACTATCCGATGCCGCGCGCGTCGGACATCCCGGAGTTCACGCTCGGCAGCACCGTCACGCCATCGCCGGTCAATCCGCTCGGTGTCAAGGGCGTCGGCGAAGCCGGCACCATCGGCGCTACGCCGGCCATCGCCAACGCCGTGCTCGACGCGCTCGAGCCGCTCGGCATCGTCCATCTCGATCTGCCGCTGACGCCCGAGCGCGTGTGGAAGGCGATCAAAGTGCACGTTCCCGTAGGCGTCTAATCATGTACCCAGCCAATTTCGAATACGCGCGTCCCTCGACGATCGAGGAAGCGATCGCGCTCCTGTCCCGCCATGGCGACGATGCGAAGGTGCTCGCGGGCGGCCACAGCCTGATTCCCGCGATGAAGCTGCGCCTCGCGCGGCCGAAAGTCGTCGTCGACATCGGCCGCATCGCGAATCTCAATTCCATCCGCTTCGACCACGGCCGGCTCGCGATCGGCGCGGTGACGACGCACGCGGACATTGCGGCGTCGGGAGTCCTGCGCGCGAAGTGCCCGGTGCTGCCGGAAACGGCGCGGCACATCGGCGACGTCCAGGTTCGCAACAAGGGCACGATCGGCGGCAGCCTCGTCCACGCGGATCCGGCCGCGGACTACCCGGCAGCCATGCTCGCCCTGAACGCCGAGATGGAGCTCATCGGCCCGAAGGGCAAGCGTGTCGTCCGGGTCGCAGATTTCTTCGTCGACCTGCTGCAGAGCGCGGTAGGTCCGGACGAAATCCTCACCGAAATCCGCGTTCCGGAGACCACGCCCGCGGTCGCGTACGTGAAGACCGAGCAGAAAGCGAGCGGCTTCGCAGTCGCAGGCGTCGCCGCGGTGATGGGGACGGCCGGGTTCCGCATCGGCGTGACGGGCGTCGCGTCGAAAGCGTATCGCGCGTCGGCGGTGGAGCATGCGCTGGCGAAGCACAAGTCTCCGAAACCCGAGGACATCGCCCAGGCCGCCATGCTGGCCGCCCATGGCGTGCGTCCGCTGTCGGACATTCACGCGTCCGCCGAGTACCGCGCGCATCTCGCTCAGGTCAACACGAGACGCGCAATTGAAATGGCGCTGTCCCGTGTCGAGCAGAAGTGATTGCGGATTGCGGATTGCGGATTGATTGGCGATTGAAGATCG
>DASQHH010000246.1:0-5035 GCA_035632195.1 Vicinamibacterales bacterium | reverse complement strand
GTCATCGTCGGCGGCGCGCTGGCGTGCGGGCATCCGTTCTACTACTGGAGACGCCTCGGCATCTTCTCGACGCTGCGCATCGGCGTCGACACCCACTGGCCGGACCTGCACGAGATTGTCACGCCCGCGATCGATCCCAATCTCGGCATCTTCATCCACGACTGGCCGCTGACGATCGCGGTCGCCGCCGCCGCAGTGCTCCTGATCTCGGATCCGCGCCTCTCGCCGAAGCGGCTGCTCCGGTCCACGCACGCCGTCGTCGCCGCGATCGGCGTGATTCTCCTCGTCAGCTTCACGCAGACGACGAACGTGAACAGCGGCGGCACGCCCGGGCCGAGCCGGTACGGACTGTGGCTGATCCCTCTCACGTTGCCCGTGCTCGCGACTTCCGTCGACGCTGCATGGATGCCGGCGCTTGCGCTGGTGTCCGTGGTCTGGTGCGGTGCTCTGTATGCACCGGCGCGCGCGGAGCAGTACGTGGCGCCGACCGCCGTCGCCCGGCTCCTGTGGACTGAGTGGCCGGCCGTCGACAACCCGGTGGCGGAGGTCTTTGCCGAGCGCGCGGCCGGCCGAGAGCCGTCGCCGAATCCTCCAATCGCTGCGGGCCGCGGGTGCTCGAAGGTCCTGCTCGAAGGCACGGGCAGCTCGAGCGTCACCGTCGCGAACTGTCCTGCGGTGTCGGACATCCCGACCGAGTGTCAGCCGCCCGGCGTTTACTGTTACGCCAATCGCACGGGTCCTGGCCGCTGGAGCATCGTCCAGGCGACGACGACGCCGTACTGGCGGACGATTATGGCGCGGCAGAAGCCGCCGCCGGATCGTCCCGCCGTGTCGTTCGAATCAGGATGGTCGTTCGTGGAGCGCACGGAGGCGACGCCAAGACAGCCGGCGACGTCGTGGCGATGGATGGCGGAGCGCGCCGAGGTCCGCGCGGACGCGCCGGCGGCGATGCAGGCGTCGGTGAAGATGCAGGTGCGCGCGTACGACAAGCCGCGGCGTCTGCGGATATCCCTGTCGGGTGCGCCGATTGCGGAACTGACGGTCGCCGAGAGTCCGAAGTGGTACGAGACGCCGTCGTTTCCGCTGCCCGCGGGACCGACGACGTTCGTGCTGGAGAGTCTGGACGGCGCGGATCCCGAACCCGCGGCGCCCGGGAAGGAAACGAGGGAAACACGACGGCTGGCGTTCGCCCTGTTCCACTTCGAAGTCGTTAATCTCGTCCCGGCTGCTCGCTGAGACGCGCGGCGATCACCTCGACGATCTTCTCGCCGTGGAAGCGGCCGTTCTCGATGAACACGGTGCCCGTGTCCTTCCCGGCGATGGCGCCGCCGGCGACGAACAGCCCGGGCACGTTCGTTTCGAACGTCGCCGGATCGAACATCGGCGCGTCGCGGTCGCTCAGACGGACACCCGCGCGGCACAGCAGATCCGAATCGGCGCGATAGCCGGTCAGCAGATACACCGCATCCGCGGCGATCTCCTCGGCCTGCCGCGGCGACGTCTGCGCAGGCACAAGCGCCGCGGCCGGCGCGTGGGACGCGTCGGCGTCCGCCGACAACTCGCGCTGGCGCGCGGCCTCGTCCTCGCCCGCGGCGGATTCGGGAAGCTGGTCGACGACGATCGACGCTGGACGGATTTCCTTGATGGCGCACCGGAATCGTGCCGCGATTGAGCCTTCCTTGATCCGGTTCTCGATGTCGGGGCGCACCCAGTACTTGATCGTCCGCTTCAGTCCGGGCTGCCGGTGCACCAGCGTCACGTGCGCGCCCGATCGATACAGCAGCAGCGCCGCTTCGGCCGCCGAGTTGCCGCCGCCGACGATGGCGACGCGCTGCCGGTAATGGACGTGCGGGTCGCCGAAGTAATGGCTGACGTGCGGCAGGTCCTCGCCGGGTACGCCGAGGCGGACGGGATGGTCGTAGTAGCCGATCGCGAACACGACCGTTCGCGCCAGGCGTACGCGCCGGACGCCTTTCGGCGAGAGCGTCTCGACCTCGAAGATCCCTTCGTCCGCGTCGCGCGCGACCCCCACGACACGCTCTTCGAACGCAATCTGCAGGTCGTAGGTATCGACCACCTTGCGGTAGTACTTCAACGCCTCCGCGCGCGTCGGTTTGTCGTACGGCGACACGAACGGCACCTTGCCGATCTCGAGCAGCTCCGGCGTCGTGAAGAACACCATCGACGGCGGAAACTGGTAGATCGAATTGACGAGAACGCCCTTTTCGATGACCTGGTAGTCGAGGCCGTGGGATTTGGCGGCGATCGCCGCGGCGAGCCCGGACGGACCGGCGCCGACGATCAAAACGTCCCGGACAGACATAACGACCGATAATAGCTCGTTCAAGGAGATCGTATGCCGCGCCGAATTGCCGCTGCCGCCACTGCGCTCGTCGTCGTGCTGCTCGGATCTTTGCCGCGCGCCCAGACGAAGCGGTTCATCACCGAGATGGACCTGTTCAAGTTCACCTGGATCGCGGATCCGCAGATCTCGCCCGACGGCTCGACGGTCGCCTTCGTGCGCGTCACGGTAAACGAGAAAGAGAATCGCTACGAGACGTCGTTGTACGCGGTGCCCGCGAACGGTGGTGAACGGCCCCGGCGACTGACATCCGGCATCCACGACACGTCGCCGCGGTGGGCACCCGATGGCAAGTCGATTGCGTTCGTGCGCGCGATCGACAAAGACGGAAAAACACAGGCTCCGCAGATCGACCTGCTGGCGCTCGACGGCGGCGAGGCGCGGCCGCTGACGGACGTGGAACGAGGAGCCAGCGGACCCGTCTGGTCACCCGACGGAAAGACCATCGCATTCAGCACGCCGACCGGACGGAGTGGGCGGGACGGGCAGGACGGGCGGAATGGGCAGGACAAAGACGGCCACAAGTCGGACGTCACCGTCGTGACGCGTGCCGTGTACCGGGCGAACGGCAACCCCGGCTACGTCGACAACGAGCACCACTCGCATATCTTCACCGTACCTGTACAACTACCGGGCTCAGACGTCGGCCGATCTCTGACCCCGACCCAGGTCACCGACGGCGACTTCGACGAGCGCGACGTCACCTGGTCGCGCGACGGCGGGACCATCTACTTCACGTCGATCCGTGTGCCGGAGCCGTATTACGACGACGCGGACAGCGATCTCTACAGCGTCGCGGCGGGCGGCGGTGCGATCAAGAAGCTCGCGAGCATCGACGGCGGCATCAGCGATCTCTCCGTCTCGCCGGACGGCCGGCGCATCGCGTTCGTCGGGACGCTGCGCGGCAAGCCAATCCGCTCGTACAGCCAGCCGGACCTCTGGGTAGTCGACGCGTCGGGCGGCGCGCCGAAGAACCTGACCTCCGACTATGACTTCGACATCGCCGGCGGCATCGGCGGCGACCAGGCCGCGCCGCGCGGCCAGAACCGCAAGCCGATTCTGTGGTCGCCCGATCAGCAGTCGCTGATCGTCGTGTCGGCGGAAAGAGGCAGCTCGAATCTCGAACGCGTGAACATCGCGACGGGCAGAGTCGAGCCTCTGACGAACGGCCTGCACGACATCGTCGCGTTCAGCGCGACTCCGGATGCATCGCGGATCGCGGCGACGGTCTCGACCCAGACCGATATCGGAGATATCTCGATCTTCGATGGACGGGCCGGGCAAGTTCGGCCTCCGCACACGGTCACGAAGGTCAACGAGGATCTTTTCAACGGAATTCAGCAGAGCGAACCCGAAGAGCTCTCATATCGCTCGTTCGACGGCAAACCGATTCAGGGATGGATTCTCAAACCGCCGGACTTCGATCCGTCGAAGAAGTACCCGATGATTCTCGAGATTCACGGCGGACCGCACTCCGCGTACGGCAACACCTACACCCATGAATTTCAGTGGATGGCGGCGAAAGGCTACGTCGTGCTGTTCATCAATCCGCGCGGCAGCACGTCGTACGGGCAGGACTTCGGCAACATCATCCAGTACCACTACCCCGGCGACGACTACAAAGACCTGATGGCGGGCGTCGACGAGGTCCTCAAGCGCGGCTACGTCGACGCGAATCGTCTCGGCGTCACCGGCGGCAGCGGCGGCGGACTGCTGACGAACTGGACCATCACGCAGACGCAGCGCTTCAAAGCTGCGGTTGCACAGCGCGACATCGCCGACTGGTACGGCTTCTGGTTCACCGCCGACTTCACACTGTTCCAGCCGACGTGGTTCCGCAAGGCGCCCTGGGAGGATCCACAGGACTTCGCCGCCCGCTCGCCGATCACGCACGTCGCCAACGTCACGACGCCGACGATGTACGTGCTGGGCGATCAGGATTACAGGACGCCGCCCGCAGACGGCGGCGAGATGATGTTCCGCGCGCTCAAGTACCGCCACATCCCGACGGTGATGGTCCGCTTCCCGCGCGAGACCCACGAGCTGTCGCGGTCCGGCGAGCCCTGGCATCGCGTCGAGCGCCTCCAGCACATCGTCGGTTGGATGGATCAGTGGCTGATGGGAAAGAAGAGCGCTGCATATGCGACTCAGTAACCTGCTCCTTGCCGTTGCCGTTCTCGGCGCTGGCGTCCGCGCCGACGGTCAGACTCTAACTCAGCGAACAGCAGCGCCGCCGCCGCCGCGTTCTCCGGAGGTGGCGCCCGACCGGCGGGTCACCTTCCGTCTTCGGGCGCCGAATGCGAACGCGGTGTTCGTGGCGCGCGAGGGCGTGCCGCGGCTCGCGATGACGAAGAACGATGACGGTGTCTGGAGCGTGACGACCGATCCTCTCGAGCCCGATTACTACGGGTACACGTTCGTCGTCGACGGCGTGCGCGTGATGGATCCGGTCAACGGCCTGCTGAAGACGAATCTGCAGAATCCCGGCAGCCTGCTCCACGTTCCTGGCAGCGACCTTCCCTGGGAGACCGCCGACGTTCCGCATGGCCTCGTCCGGCATCATTACTATCGATCCACTGTCGTCGGCGACCAGCGCGAGTACTTCGTCTATACGCCACCGGGTTACGACACGACGCCGCCGCGACGCTATCCCGTCCTGTATCTGCTGCACGG
>DASQHH010000245.1:0-4371 GCA_035632195.1 Vicinamibacterales bacterium | reverse complement strand
CAGCGGATCTTCGATCTCTATTTCACAACCAAGGAAAAGGGCAGCGGGATCGGCCTGTCGATGGTCTACCGCACGGTCCAGATGCACGACGGCGAAATCGAGGTACAGTCGACTCCAGGGGCGGGAACGACGTTCACGGTCCTACTGCCCGAGGCTTGAAGTGAAGACACGACTCGCAGGCGTTGCACTGGTTCTGGCTGTGCTCGGGTCCGCGGCATGTACGCACGCGCATGCGAACACGGCGCCGGAGGCGCCCGCGCTCGAGATGCCGCCGCCGCCGCCGCACGACGTCGAGCCGATCGAGACCGAGCCGCTGTCGTCGACGACGACCGCCGAGCCTGACGAGACGACGCGGCGGCCGACCGTGCGCCGCCCCGCCCCGCCGTCGTCTCCCCCGGCGAAGCCCGAAACGAAGCCGGCGGAGCCGGCCAAGCCGGAAACGCCTCCCGAGCCACCGAAGCCGGACGTGAAGCCCGAAGAGCCGCGGCCGACGCCGCCGCTGCAGACCGCGCCCGCGACGACGGACGGCGAGACAGAACGCGTTATCCGCGGGTCGATCCAGCGCGCGACCGGCGATCTCAATCGGATCGATTATCGAGCCCTCAACGCGGACGGCCGCTCTCAGTACGATCAAGCCAAGCGTTTGATGCGTCAGGCCGAGGATGCCGTGCGGGAAAAGAATCTGGTCTTCGCCCGAAGCCTGGCCGACAAGGCCGAAACGATAGCCGCTCAGCTGGCGAAACGGTAGCGGTTGGCCCTACCTGAGTAATGCGCTACACACGAGCAGCGTTTTTCCTACGCAGCGGCTCCTGAACTGCCGCAAATGCAGCCTTGATCGGCTGCGACGCGTGGCACCTCACTTGCTCTTTAGCCGGGCAACCTCTTTCTTCCTGCACTCTGCCGGGGAGAAAAAAAGCCCGCCGATCATCCTGCCTGTGCACCACGGGAGGCCGCAAATTGACCTCCCCCTCGCCTTTTCCACAGATCTCCACAGGTTCAACATCTTGCGACTGACCTAAAAGAGACGCACAATTAGTAGTGTTTACACGCTTGACAAACCATGATGCCGAGCGCAGTATTGTCCGCCGTGGCGCCCCAGTCGATCGGACGAGGACTCCCAGCTTCTCGTCGGACCGAGCAGTAAGTCAGGGCGCAACGCTAGCCAATTTCAAGCAGTGACGCCGCGGTCCCCGGGGCAGGATCGCCGTCACTCGGAGTCGGGAGGTCACATGGAGGATCGCGCTGCTTACCACGCTGCCGGTGCTGCACCGCAGTCGACTGAAAGCAGTACAGGCGCGGCGTCACCGCTGACACCATCAGTCGCGGGCGAAGCGGCGCGTGCCAAGAAACCGTCTGCCCCGGCGGGGCTCAGCTTCCCGCGCTTCTTCACGGAAGCCGACGTCGATCCCTTCGACGAGATCGAGTGGGACCTGCGGTCCGCGGTGATCGGCAGCGAGAAGGGCGAGGTCGTTTTCGAGCAGCGCGACGTCGAGATTCCGAAGGCGTGGTCGCAGCAGGCGACCAACATCGTCGTTTCGAAGTATTTCCGCGGGCAGCTCGGAACGGCCGAGCGCGAGCGCAGCGTCAAGCAGCTGATCGGCCGCGTCGTCGACACGATTACCGCCTGGGCGCGGACGGAGAAGTATTTCGCGATCGAAGAAGACCTGCAGGCGTTCAGCGCGGACCTGAAGCACATCCTCGTCTACCAGAAGGCCGCGTTCAACAGCCCCGTGTGGTTCAACTGCGGATTCGAGCCGCATCCGCAGTGCTCGGCCTGCTTCATCAACTCGGTGCAGGACACGATGGACTCGATCCTCTCGCTGGCGAAGACTGAGGGGATGCTGTTCAAGTACGGGTCGGGCACGGGGACGAACCTGTCGCCGATTCGGTCGTCGAAGGAACTGCTGGCGGGCGGCGGCACGGCGTCGGGTCCGGTGTCGTTCATGAAGGGCTACGACGCGTTCGCCGGCGTCATCAAGTCGGGCGGCAAGACGCGCCGCGCGGCGAAGATGGTTATCCTCAACGCCGAGCATCCCGACATCGTCGAGTTCATCAACTGCAAGGTCGAGGAAGAGCGGAAGGCGTGGGCGCTGATCGACGCCGGCTACGACGGCTCGTTCACGGGCCCGGCGTATGCGTCGGTGTTCTTCCAGAACTCGAACAACAGCGTCCGCGTGACCGACGACTTCATGCGCGCCGTGCTCGACGACGGCGAATGGGAGACGCGGTCGGTGATGACGGGCGAGGTGATGGACCGCTACAAGGCGCGCGACCTGATGCGGCTGATCGCCGAGGGCACGCACGTCTGCGGCGACCCGGGCATGCAGTTCGACACGACCATCAACGAATGGCACACGTCGCCGAACACCGACCGCATCTTCGCGAGCAATCCGTGCTCCGAGTACATGTTCCTGAACGACTCGGCGTGCAACCTGGCGTCGATCAACCTGATGAAGTTCGTGAAGGAAGACGGTGAGTTCGACGTCGTCTCCTACAAGGCGGCTATCCGGACGCTCATTACCGCGCAGGAAATCATCGTCGACAACGCCAGCTATCCGACGCCGTCGATCGAAAAGAACAGCCACGCGTTCCGGCCGCTGGGACTCGGCTATGCGAACCTCGGCGCGCTGCTCATGTCGCGCGGACTGCCATACGACAGCGACGCCGGCCGCGACTACGCCGGCGCTCTGACGGCGCTGATGACCGGCGAAGCGTACGCGCAATCGGCGCGGGTCGCGCGCGATCACGGCGGTCCGTGCACCGGCTACGAGAAGAACCGCGAGCCGTTCCTGCGCGTCATCCGCAAGCACCGCGAGGCGATGCGCGACGTCAATGCGCGCAACGTCCCGGCCGATCTCTATCAGGCGGCGAAGGCGTCCTGGGACGATGCCGTGGAGCTCGGCGAGCAGTTCGGATATCGCAACGCCCAGGCGACGGTGCTCGCGCCGACCGGCACGATCGGCTTCATGATGGACTGCGATACGACCGGCGTCGAGCCGGACATCGCGCTCGTCAAGTACAAGAAGCTCGTCGGAGGCGGCATGATGAAGATCGTCAACCAGACGGTGCCGATGGCGCTGCGCAAGCTCGGGTACACGCAGCCGCAGGTTGACGCGATCATCAAGTACATCGACGAGAACGAGACGATCGAGGGCGCGCCGGGGCTCAAGGATTCGCACCTGCCGGTGTTCGACTGCGCGTTCAAGGCGGCGAAGGGGCATCGGTCCATCCACTACATGGGCCACATCAAGATGATGGGTGCCACGCAGCCGTTCATCTCGGGTGCGATTAGCAAGACCGTGAACGTGCCGAAGGAAGCGACCGTGGACGAGATCATGCAGGCCTACATCCAGTCGTGGAAGCTGGGCGCGAAGGCCATCTCGATCTACCGCGACGGCAGCAAGCGGACACAGCCGCTCAACACGTCGAAGGACAAGACGCCGGACCTGAGCCGCGAAGTCGAGGCGATGGTCCGCACGCCAATCCGCCGGAAGCTTCCGGACGAGCGGCAGGCGATCACGCACAAGTTCGACATCCAGGGGCACGAGGGCTACATCACGGTCGGTCTGTTCGAGGACGGGCAGCCCGGCGAGATCTTCCTCGTGATGGCGAAAGAAGGCTCGACGATCTCGGGCTTCGCCGACGCGTTCGCGCAGGCGATTTCCTACGCGCTGCAGTACGGCGTCCCGCTCCAGGCGCTCGTCGACAAGTTCAGCCACGTGCGCTTCGAGCCGTCAGGCATGACGAAGAACCCGGAGATCCGGTTCGCGAAGTCGATCGTGGACTACATCTTCCGGTGGCTGGCGACCAAGTTCCTGTCGCCGGAGGCGCAGTTCTACGCCGGCGTCAACGGCAAAGAGCTCGATGAGAACGGCAACGGGTACACGTTGATGAAGACGGCTGCTGAAGATGCCGTCGCCGCGGCGCCTGCCGGTAAGGCGGCCGCTGCGCCGGGCGCTCATTCGACGATTCAGAATCAGGAAGATGCGCCGCCGTGCTCGACGTGCGGATCCATCATGATTCGAAGCGGAGCCTGTTATAAGTGCGCGAACTGCGGAAACACGTCAGGTTGCGCGTAGCCGACGCGGACTCGTGATTGTTTACAGGCCGGGCTGACGCCCGGCCTTTGTTTTTGCCGCCCACCCGTTGGCTGCACACAAGGCGGTTGCACGCACGTACCCGACGCTCACACGCGCCGCCGCCGCACGCGAAGCGCTTCTACGCGCAACTTCGGTCGTTCGTCCGCAAGCTCCAACCGCCGCGACGCGGCACGCGAAGCGAGCAGTACGTCTACCGCAGACTCCTCCTCCGGTTCGGCCGTATGGCTCGCTGAAGGCCACGCCAGGATCCGATCCATACTGAGCCATGTCG
>DASQHH010000244.1:0-9382 GCA_035632195.1 Vicinamibacterales bacterium | reverse complement strand
GCTGGTTGATCTGGTTCTGCTGGCGCGCGAACTCGTTTTGCGCGAACGGCGAGTTCGGATCCATGTTGCCGAGCCGCGCGTCCTGGAACGGATTGAAGTCGTAGCCGTCGCTGACGTAGACGAACGCCTTCCGGCGGTTGTGAATCTGCTCGAGCTGCGTCAGCGCGTCGTTGACGGTCGAGAATGCGACGTGAGCGCGGTAGCGCACTTCGCTCGGACCTTCCGCGCCGCTCGGTCCCTGGATGATATCGGTCGGGCTCAGCTCGTTGCCGGCGATCTTCTGAATGGCGGCGTCCAACCGGCTGCGGTCGTACGTCAGATCCTGCGCGATGGACGAGGGACCGCTCGACACAATCGCGAACATGTCGCCGTCGTGCACGAGTTCCTTCGAGATCTTCTTGAACAGATCGCGGATGCGTCCCGTGTTGTGGAACTGCAGATGGAGATCGTCGACGAAGAACAGGAAGATGCGTCCCGACGTGTCGTTGCGCGGCTTGGTCGGCGGAAGGATGATCCCCTCGGGCGGCGGCGGCGGCGGCGGCGCGAGCACGTTGGTCACGCGGCCGCCCGTGATCACCTGCATCGACTTGATTTCCTGCTTGACGCCGTCCTCGTAGACCTCGAAGTCCTGCTGCTTCAGATCAGGGATGAAATTACCCTTCTCGTCGCGCACGATGACGTCGTTCGTGACGAGGTCGATGAGGCTCTTGAAGTCCGGCGCCGGCAAGGGCGGCTGCTGCTGCGCGGGCGTTGCCTGCGGTGGCTGCGGAGTCTGTGCCGAGAGACCTGCTGCAAGGACGGCGCTCGTCGCGACGCGAACGGCCGCATTCGACCAGAAACCGTTCATTGTCAGCCTCATATGGCCAAATTATACCAACCGGGCCCTATAACCGGCATTAAGACGACGGATCGGGTTCAGCGGTCTCTTCCGGAGAATTCGGGTTTTCGGATCCTTCTTCGCTCGCCAGCGAACTCGAGCGAGCTTCGGAGGACGAGTCCCCGTCGGTCGCCACGTCGGTCGCCGGCCCGGCCGGACCAGCCAGCCCCTCAGCCGCGCGGCGACCACGTCCGCGGCGACGGCGACGCCGGCGCGACCCGCCCTCGGGATTGGCAGCGTCGCCTGTCCCGGAGGCCTTTGCCGCCGCCTCCTGTTCTTCCCGCTTCAGAGCCTGCTTGGCTTCTTTCATCGCTCGACGGCGTTCGCGCCACATCTCGGCATCCGCGGACGGAATCGGCGTCTCCGAAATCTGCCGCCAGTTGAAACCCACTCCCGGGTACGCCTGCTCGAGCGCGCGCCTCGTGTCCTCGTCGAACGGAGTCCGTCCGACTCGCACGTTCGGCGGAGTGCGGAAGGCGTACAGAACGCGAGCGCGGGACGGTCCGCCGCGCTGGTCGGCCTGCACCAGGGTAAACAGTTCGTAACCGCGTTTGTCGCGCGAGAACCTCAGAAAGGGCACTTACTTCTTGCGCTTCTTCGTCGCCGCTTTTTTCGGTGCGGGCTTCTTCTTCGCCGCAGGCTTTTTCGGCGCCGCAGCTTTCGGCGCCGCAGTCTTCGGCGCAGGCTTGGGACGCGACGGCGGCGGCGCTTGCCGGCTGCGATGGACGAGCGTGAAGCGGACCTGATCTCCGACGCTGTGATAACTCCAGATTTCCGCGACGTGCACCTCGTTGTCTTCACAGAGACGACGCGCCACGTCGACCATGCCCGCCGGGACGTAGAGATGGAACGGAACACGGACGCGCGAGTAATGCGTCCATTGCGCGAGCGCTTCGAGGTGATTGACCGATTCGCCGGTCTCGACCTCGACGAGGCCTTGCAGGCGGTGACCGCGGTCCGGCGCCGTCAGCACGAGGTCGGGAAACAACGCCGAGGGTCCGGTTCCAACGGGCGCATTCTGCTCCGCGCCGGGATTGATGCCGACCTCGTGCTTGCGCTTAAACTTCGTCTGAAGCAGGCGGATAATGCGGTCGTGCTCCAGCTGCTCGCGAACCGGCCGCACCAGAATCGGACTCACCGACTCCTCCAAAACGTTGGATGAAAGGCCGAAATCAAACCCGAAAGTTTAGCATGAAATTGTCAAGCTCAGCGGTCGCATGACCGGATGCCGCTGAGCCCTCGTCGGTTACAATAAAAAGAGTGTACCCGGCCATGGATAACGTGACGATTCCAAAAATCCTGATCGTCGATGACGATGAGGGCGTCACGCAGACATTCGCGCGCATGTTGCGACTCGAAGGGTATCAAGTGCGCACGGCCGTAAGTGCGGAAAAGGGACTCGCCGAAGCCGAACAGATCCACCCGGACGCGATCATCCTGGACCTCCGGATGCCGCTGGTCGACGGACTCGGCTTCCTGCGCCGGCTGCGGGCTCAGAACGACCAGCGCTCCGTCCCGGTAGCCATCGTTACCGGCGACTACTTTCTCGACGACACCATCTCGAACGAGCTCCGCGAGCTCGGCGCCGAGCTCCGTTTCAAGCCATTATGGCTCGAGGATCTCGTCGGCCTGACCCGCAATCTTCTCCGCTCACGGGTGATTCACTGAACGTTGCGCAATCCGGGGACCCCTCCCCGGACGGTCGTTTCCTCAAGGCCTGCCGCCGCCAGCGCACGGATGCGACGCCGGTGTGGTTCATGCGCCAGGCTGGTCGCTACATGAGCGAATACCGCGCGCTGCGCGAGCGTTATTCACTGCTCGAGCTGTGCCGCACGCCCGAGCTGGCGACAGAAGTGACGCTGCAGCCCATCCGCCGCATCGAAGTTGACGCAGCAATTCTCTTTTCGGACCTGTTGCTGCCGCTCGAACCGATGGGCATCCCCTTCGACTTCGTCCGCGGCGAGGGTCCCGCGATCGAGAGTCCGTTACGAACCGAGGCCGACCTCGCGGCCGTCCGCACGTTCGATCCGCGCGAAAAGCTGGATTACGTGCTCGACGCGATCCGGCTCATCAAACGCGAGCTCGGCGGCCGTCTGCCGCTCATCGGATTCGCCGGCGCGCCGTTCACCCTGGCGTCGTACGCGATTGAAGGCGGCCATTCCAACACGTTCGCGCACACCAAGGCGGTCATGTACGGCAATCCGTCCGCGTGGCACCGCTTCTGCGAAACCGTCGCCGACATCATCGGGCGGTATCTCGTGGCGCAGATCGAGGCGGGTGTCGACGTCGTCCAGCTGTTCGACTCCTGGGTCGGCCAGTTGAACGCGGCGGACTACCGCGAGTTCATTCTGCCGCACACGCGTCATATCTTCGAAACCGTGCAACCATGCGGCGTCCCCGCTATTCATTTCGGCGTCGGCACTTCGTCCATCCTGCCCGACCTGCGCGACGCCGGCGGCGACGTCATCGGCGCCGACTGGCGAACGCCGATCGACGAGGCGTGGGACAAGGTCGGCGCGGACCGCGGAATCCAGGGCAATCTGGATCCGACGCTGCTGCTCGGACCGCTGGAGCGGGTGTTCGCGGCAACCGACGAAATCCTGGCGCGCGTCGGCGGACGGCCCGGTCACATCTTCAACCTCGGGCACGGCATTCTTCCTGCGACTCCCGTCGAGCACGTGCAGGCCCTCGCCCGCTACGTGCATCAGAAGACGCGATCATGAGCATCGGCGTCCTGTTGATGGCGCACGGCACTCCCTCGTCGCTCGACGAGATGCCGGAGTACCTGCGGCTGGTCCGCGGCGGACGCCCGCCGTCCGACGAGCTCGTCGCCGAGATGCGGCACAACTACGCCGCCATCGGCGGCCGCTCGCCGCTCACGGAGATCTCCGAGGCGCAGGCCCGCGCGCTCGCGGCGCGACTCGGCGACGGCGTTCCGGTCGCCATCGGCATGCGCAACTGGAAGCCGTTCATCAAGGACGCGATAGCCGGGCTCGCCTCGCGCGGCGTCACGCGCATCATCGGCATTCCGCTCGCGCCGCAGTTTTCGACGCTCAGCGTCCAGAAGTACGTCGACGCCGCGAAGGCGGCCCTTCCGCACGGCGTCTCGTTCGACGCCGTGCATTCGTTTCACGGGCATCCCCTGCTGCTCGACGCGTTTGCGGAACGCGTGCGCGCGGCGGCGCCGAGGCCCGAAGAGCTCGTGGTGTTCACGGCTCACAGCCTCCCGCTCAAAGCCGTACAGGCCGGCGATCCCTATCCGAACGAAGTGGCTGCGACCGCGCACGGCGTGGCCCAGCGCGCGGGCATCGCGCGGTACGAGCGCGCGTGGCAGAGCGCGGGCAGGACCCCTGAGCCGTGGCTCAAACCGGACCTCGCCGCGCTGATCGACGAGCAGTCCGGCCGAGGCTTCCGGAGATTCCTCTTCGTGCCGATCGGCTTCGTGTGCGACCACACGGAGATCCTGTTCGACATCGACGTCCAGGCCGCGCAGACCGCACGCGAGTACGCGACGAGCCTGCGCCGGACCGAATCGCTCAATACATCGCCGACGTTCATCGCGATGCTCGAGGATCTCGTGCGCTCGATGATGTAGCGCGATCGCTTCAACCGAGTCATCATGTAGCGCGAAGGCTTCAGCCGAGCGTTAGGTAGCGCGAAGGCTTCAGCCGAGCGATCGTTGGCCCTGCGATGCAGCACGACGTTGTCATTATCGGTGGCGGAATTGCGGGACTCGCGGCGGCTTACGAGCTGTCGCGTCGCGGCGTCTCCTTCCTCGTGCTCGAGCAGCGGACGCGCGCCGGCGGCGTCATCCTGAGCGAACAAGTCGACGGCTTTACGATTGACGCCGGACCAGACGCGCTGATCACGCAGAAGCGCGCTGCTATCGCGCTCTGCGAAGAGCTCGGCCTCGGCGCACGGCTCGTTTCCACCAAACAGCCGCGGCTCGCGTACATCCAGCGCGGGGGCCGGCTGCACGCGCTGCCCGCCGCATCGGTCATGGGCATTCCGACGCGCCTCGGCCCCTTCGCCGCAACGAAGCTGTTCTCGTGGCCCGGCAAATTACGTATGGCAGCCGAGGTCTTCGTGCCGAGGAAACGCGGCGACGAGGACGAGTCGATCGGCGCGTTCATGACGCGACGATTCGGCCGCGAGGCGACGGACTATCTGGCCGAGCCGCTCCTCGCCGGCATTCACGCCGGCGACGTCGACCGGCTGTCGATCCGCGCCCTGTTCCCGCGCTTCGTGGAAGCCGAGCGGCGTCACGGAAGCCTGCTCCGCGGATTCCGCCGTCCGGCCGCAGCGCCATCGGATCCCGATGGCCTGTTCCGATCGCTGCCCGGCGGACTCACCGAGCTGGTCGACGCGCTGGTCAAGGCGCTGCCGCGCGATTCGGTGGCCGTCGGATCTGCCGTCGAGCGAATCGAGGGCGGACCACCCTTCCGCGTTCACGTCGGCGGTCGCGCGGCGATTTCATCGCGGGCAGTAATCGCCGCCGTGCCCGCATTTGCAGCCGGCGCCATTCTGCGTACGTTCGATGCGGATTTGTCTGCGGCCTGCGCGGCGATTCCGTACACCTCCGTCGCCACCGTGGCGCTCGCCTTCCGCCGGGACGCGATCGCCCATCCACTCACCGGGTCGGGCTACGTCGTGCCGCGCGTGGAGCGTCCCGCAGTGCTCGCTGTGTCGTGGCTGTCGTCCAAGTGGCCCAATCGCGCGCCGGACGGCCGCGTGCTGCTGCGCACGTTCGTCGGCGGTGCCCGCGATCCGCGCGCGCTCGAGCGGACCGACCGGGAGCTGATCGACCTCTCCCTCGAGGCGATCGCGCCTGTGCTCGGTGTCAGCGGTGCGCCGCTGTTCTCGCGGATCTACCGGTGGGACAAGGCCAACGCGCAGCACGACGTCGGTCACATCGATCGGGTGCAGGTGATTGAGCGCGCGCTCGCGAAGCGTCCGGGACTGTTCGTCACGGGGAGCGGCTTCCGAGGAGTCGGCATCCCGGACTGCATCGCCGACGGACGCGCGACGGGCGGCGCGGCCGCAGACTGGCTCGCGCAACAAGGCGCCGCGATCCATCAGGGCTGAAGGCTAATGGCTGACCGTCCCGTTCACATCATCGGCGTGCCGCTGGACCTCGGCGGAAACCGCCGCGGCGTCGACATGGGTCCGTCCGCGTTTCGCATCGCCGGACTCGCCGAGCGTCTGTCGTCGCTCGGCTACGCGGTGTCCGACAAGGGGGATCTGCCGGCGCCAATCCCGGAGACGCAGGAAAAGCGCGACGAGCGAAAGAAGTACATCCGCGACATCGCCCGTGTGTGCCAGAAGCTGTATCAGACGTCGTCCGGCTCGTTCGACGATGGCGCAATGCCCATCGTCCTCGGCGGCGATCACAGCCTCGCGGCCGGTTCGGTTGCGGCGGCAGCCGAGTGGGCGCGCCGCGCGAAGAATCTGCCGATCGGGCTGCTCTGGGTCGACGCGCACGGAGATATGAACACGCCGGCGACGTCGCTGTCCGGCAACGTGCACGGCATGCCGCTCGCGGCGCTCCTCGGTCAGGAACCCGCCGAGCTCTCGAAGATCGGCAGCGCTCTGCCCAAGGCCGTGCCGGCGACAACCGTGCTCATCGGCATCCGCAATCTCGACGAGCGCGAGAAGGTCGCGGTCAGGGACTCACACGTCCACGTGTTCACGATGAAAGACATCGATCGCCAGGGCATCGCGTCGATCGTCGAGCAGGCGGTCAACCTCGCCGGCACCGGGACCGCCGGCATTCACGTGTCCTTCGACATGGACGTCTGCGATCCGCTCATCGCGCCCGGCGTCGGCACGCCGGTCAAGGGCGGGCTCGACTACCGCGAGGCGCACATGGTGATGGAGATTGTCGCGGACTCGGGTCTCCTGACGTCGCTGGATCTCGTCGAAGTCAACCCGACGCTCGACGTGCGGAATGCGACCGCGCAGCTCGGCACCGAGCTGGCGCTCTCGGCCTTAGGAATGAAGATTCTGTGATCCGGACTCGGCCAGCATTTCTTCGAGCGTCTCGACGAGCAGCACGAGCGAGTACGGCTTCTCGATCAGCCGCGTCCGGGCGCGCAGACGTTCGAGCTCGGCGGACTCGGACGGCACGCCCGAGAAAATGATGACCGGAATCTCCGATGGCGTCGACACTACGACGTCGCGGCCCGAGCCCTTCTTCAATCGCAGATCGACAACGGCAGCGACCAGGCGGTTTTTCTTGACTGCATCCAGCCCCTCGTCCGCCGTTTCAGCGGTCACGACGGCGAAGCCGTGCATTTCCAGGAATTTCACGAGCGGACGGCGAACCGATACATCGTCTTCGACGACGAGCACGAGGCGCGCAGCGTCCTTCGCCATGAGCGAACGCGGATTATACTCTCTAGCATCCGCGGGCCCCTAGCTCAGTGGTAGAGCACGTGACTTTTAATCACGGTGTCCCGGGTTCGATCCCCGGGGGGCCCATCGATCGTTCGCATTCATCAGTCTGAATTCCCTCGCTCTCCGTTCCGCGGTCTGTTGAACAGCAAGAGCCGGTTCTCTGGTCTCGGAACGATTCTGCACGCCAATTCCACGGCGAGATGACATGACAATATGTTCGATTGACAGTATTTGTGTTCATAATAGGAGCATACTGACTCAAGTTAAATAAATACATATATTTACGAGTTATAATAAGGCTCTATTTATGAAGAAGTGCTCTCTATTAGAACAGCCGTCATCAACCGATCCGCATCGGGAAATGCGGCTCAAGCGACACTAAATGAACACGATACGGTAAATAGCCTGGAGTGGTCAGTAGATTGCTCTACTGTCCTACCATGACTCACAAGCAGACCGTCAAACGGAAGGCCGTTTGGGGTCCGAAACGCACCGGTGGTGCGCTGCTTCTCCTTCTCGTCAGCCTGGCGTCGCAGGCGCTGGCAAGCGGTCAGCACGCGAAGACCGCGGCCACGAAACATCCCGGCGTTCCAAGCCAGGCTGTCAAGGCGTACAAAGCAGACGACGAGGTTTCGCGGCGCGCCGCCGACATCAACCCTCGTCATACGACTCCTGTAATCGTCGAGCTCGTGTCCGGCACCCAGCTTCCAGCCGAATTCAGGAAGTACTCGAAGAACCGGCCGCTGGGCATTCTCAACGGCGAAGTGCTCGAGCTGCCGAACAACATGCTCGCGCGCCTCGCGGCTCATCCTAATGTCTATCGCCTGCATTACGACCGTCCGGTCCAGACGCATAACTACCGGACCTCGGTGACGGTCGGCGCGCGCACCGTTCAGGATCTTCTTGGATATACCGGCTCCGGCATCGGCATCGCGGTGATCGATTCGGGCATCACCACCTGGCACGATGACCTGACGAATCGGTCGTCGAAAACGTATCCGTACAGCAATCAACGCGTGTCGAAGTTCGTTGACTTCGTCAACGGCCGGACGCTGCCGTACGACGACAACGGACACGGCAGCCACGTCGCCGGCATCATCGCCGGGAACGGCTACGATTCGCGCGGCGAAAAGGCCGGCATCGCGCCCGGTGCGTCGCTCGTCTCGCTCAAGGTGCTGGATGCGAACGGACAGGGAAGCATCAGCCACATCATCGCGGCGCTCGACTGGGTCGTCGCGAATTACCGCACCTACAACATCCGCGTCGTCAACATGTCGGTCGGCGCCGGCATTCACGAGTCGTACTGGACCGATCCGTTGACGCTCGCGGCCAAACGCGTCACCGACCTCGGCATCACGGTCGTCGCCGCCGCTGGCAACATGGGTAAGAACGCGGCCGGTCAGCTGCAGTGGGGTGCCATCACGGCGCCGGGCAACGCACCGTGGGTTCTCACGGTGGGCGCGTCGAGCACGATGGGCACGCTCACGCGCAGCGACGACCAGATGGCGGACTACAGCTCGTCGGGGCCGACGTTCATCGACTTCGAAGCCAAGCCGGACCTGGTCGCGCCGGGCACGGGCACCGTTTCTCTGGCGGTTCCCGGCAGCACCTTCTACGTCACCAAAGCCGCCAGCCTGCTCGCCGGCACCGTGGGGCTCGGCTCCAAGCCGTATCTGGCATTAAGCGGCACGAGCATGGCGGCGCCGGTCGTCAGCGGCAGCGTTGCGCTGATGCTCCAGGCCAATCCGAACCTGACGCCGAATCTGATCAAGGCGATCCTGCAGTACACGGCGCAGCCGTACCCCGGCTACAGCCCCCTGCGGCAGGGCGCCGGCTTCGTGAATACGCTGGGCGCGGTGCGACTCGCGGGCTACTACGCGACGGCGCGCTCCGGCGATCGGATGCCGGTCCAGACGATCTGGAGCAAACAGATCATCTGGGGCAGCCATCGGCTTTCAGGCGGCTACATCAATCCCGCGACCAACGCCTGGGCGACCAATGTTGTCTGGGGCACTGCGCAGACACTCGAGACCTCGGGCGACAACATCGTCTGGGGCACGACGTGCAGCGACTGCGACAACGTGGTCTGGGGCACGGCGCTCGACGGCG
>DASQHH010000243.1:0-3694 GCA_035632195.1 Vicinamibacterales bacterium | reverse complement strand
GCATCGATCGACGGATCCTTCGCAATCTCGATCGACTTCGTGAACGTCTGTCCGCCGATATGGACGCGGATGCCGTACTTGCCGGGCGTGGCAATCGGACCGGTGAACTGGGCCGCTTCGATGCCCCAGTGGAGGAGCGGGCGCGTGTCGTGTCCCTTGAACCGCGGCTCGTCCCAGATGTGCGGGTTGTCCGGCGGCGTCGTCCGGAACGCGACGGTGTGCGGACCGTCGTAGCGCAGATCCCACGTCAGGCGGTTCAGGCCCGCCCGCGCGGGCGATTCGATCGTCCGGATGACGGCGCCGTCGGCGTTCAGGATCTCCGCGCGCACGGGATCCGCGGGCGCGTTCTTTACCGTGTAAAGAATGTCCGCGCGCCCGCTGCGCGCCAGGCGGAACCCGGGTTTGGGGTCGTAGACGAACGCGGCTGCGTCGGTCGGGACCTTGTCGCCCTGCTCGAGCAGCGTGATGTCGCTCAGGATGAAGAGGCCCCTGCCGTACGTCGAGATCACCACGTCGTGCCACAGCTTCGGAATCGTGATCCACGTCACCGGCGCGGCCGGCAGGCCGTCCTTGATCTGTGTCCAGTGCCCGCCATCGTCCAGCGAGTAGTAGAACGCGTGGCCGGTGCCGGCGAAGATCATGCCGCGGCGATTCGGATTCTCTGCTACGGACATGGCGTACGACAGCGGATGACCTTTCGGCAGCGTGTCGCTGATCTTCTTCCACGTCGCGCCGAAGTCCGTTGTCTTGTAGATGAACGGCTCGCGGTTGTCGTTCAGATGGAAGTCGACGGCGACGTACGCGGTGCCGGCGTCGAAGTGGCCGGGCTCAATCTTCCGGACCGTGCCCCACGCCGGCAGTCCCGGGATGTTCCTCGTGACGTCGCTCCACTGTCCGCCGCCGTTGCGCGTGTACCAGACCTTGCCGTCGTTGGTGCCGGCCCAGATGAGACCGCGCTGGATCTCCGACGGCGCGATGGCGAACACGACCTCGCCGTAGAACTGGCCGAGGTTGTCTTCGATGATGCCGCCCGACGAGACGATGCGGCTCGGATCCTTCGTCGAGAGATCGGGGCTGATGGTGTTCCAGCTCTGGCCGCCGTTCGACGTCGCGAAGATCACCTGGCAGCCGTAGTAGACCTTGTTGTGATCGAACGGATCGATCGCGAGCGGCGGCGTCCAGTGGCAGCGATACGGGATCTTGTCCGGCGGCGAGTCGAGCGTGTGCATGCCGGGACTGATCGATCGCGCGCGCCGCGTCTTCGCGCTCCAGATCGTCACTTCGTTGCCGTAACAGCTGGCCCACACGACGTCGGGGTTCGTCGGATCCGGCAGCGTGAACCCTGATTCGCATCCGCCGAGATTCGGCTGCCACGGCGTCGAGCCGATGCCGCCGCCGCGCCCACCGCCGCGGCCCCCACCGCCTCCGCGGCCGCCGCGTCCGCCGCGGCCGGCCTCGCCCGGCAGTCCCGATCCGACGCCGGTCGAACCCGAGTACGACGGCACGTTCGCGACGATGACCGGCGAATCGCTCGGTCCACGCATCGTGCCGTCGTCCTGCCGGTTGCTGTAAATCCAGTAGGGCACCTGGTTGTCGGTCGCGACGTGATACATCTGCCCGATCGGCAGCGTGATCTGGTTGAACGTGCGTCCGTGATCAATCGTGATGCCCATCCCGCCGTCGCCCGTCGCAATCCAGTGATCAGGGTTCTTCGGATCCATCCAGATGTCGTGGCAGTCGCCGCAGCCGCCGCCCTGGCTGATCGTGAAGTTGGCGCCGCCGTCGAGGGATCGATGGAAGCTGCTGTTGGCGATGAGCACTTCGTCGGCGTTGGCCGGATTGACGTCGATGCGGATGTAATAGCCGGCGCGGCCGATCAGGCGCCGGTCCCAGCTGATGGTGCGCCACGTGACGCCGGCGTCATCCGACCGCCACAGCGATCCCTGATTGGCGGTCTGAATCAGCGCATACATCCGGAGAGCGTTCGACGGCGCGATGGCGACGTCGATCTTGCCGACGGGTGACTTTGGCAGCCCGTTCTCGAGTTTGTTCCAGGTCGCGCCGCCGTCGCGCGTCTGGTAGACGGCGCTGCCGGGTCCGCCGCTGATTTCTGCCCACGTATGCAGCTCCACCTGCCACATGCCGGCGAGGAGGACGTTCGGATTGTGGGCATCGATCGCGAGACCGGAGCAGCCGGTGTTGGGATCGACGAACAGCGATTTCGTCCACGTACGTCCGCCGTCCGTCGTCTTGAAGACGCCGCGTTCCGGCTGCGGCCCGGTCGCGCGCCCGAGCGCGCAGACGTACACGATGTCAGGATTAACCGGATGAATGATGACGCGACCGATGCGGCCCGTCTCCGGCAGACCCATGTTCGTCCAGGTCCTGCCGGCATCGGTCGACTTGTAGACGCCGTCGCCCGTCACGTCCGCGTCGCGGATCGTCCACGCCTCGCCGGTGCCGGCCCAGACGATGGATGGATTGCTGGCCGCGACGGCGAGCGCGCCGATGGCCTGCACCGGCTGCTCGTCGAAGACCGGTTCGAACGTCCGCGCCCCGTCCGTCGTTTTCCACACACCGCCTGACGCCGCGCCCGCGTAATAGGTGTTGTTGTCACCCGGCACGCCGGCGACGGCGGCAATGCGGCCCGAGCTCTCCGGTCCCATGTATCGGAACCGGGGAGTCTCGGACGCCACGGGGGCGCCGGGCGGCGGCCCGCCGCGCTGCGCAAAGACGGCCGCGGTCATCGCGACCGCGGCCAGACCCGTGACGATCATTCCCCTCATCGCAACTCCAACCCGAATGTAGGGCAGGCCTTCAGGCCTGCTTTAGAAATTCAGATCCACACCGATGCGGATGATGCGCGGCGACACGATCGACGTCGGCACCAGGTACGTCGTCGACTGCGCCGTCGTTGTGAGCGACTGTGCCGTGTACCGGTTGGTGGCATTGAAAATGTCGAGGTGCGGCACGATCCGCCGGCTCGTTGCGAACTGGAACGACCGCGAGACGCGGAAGTCGAGGAGCGTCGTCGCCGGCAGGCGCTCGTCGCCGCGGTCGCTGAGGATGACCGACTGCGACGAGCGGATGAGGCCGCCGGTGCAGCCAGACGTGCACAAGCCGGGGAACGCGGCCTTCGTGACCGTGTACGTCGACACGATCGGATACCCGCTGTTCGACACCAGACTGCCGGCGAACAGGATCTTCTGCGGCGCCTGATAGCTGCCGGACAGACGGAAGCCGACCGGCGAATCGTTGCCGATGATGCCGTTCGTGTACAGCGTCGTGTTCGGATCGTTCAGGTCCGCGGTCGAGGACTGGCCGCCGCTCGAATTGAGACCGCCGGTGTTCTTCCCGATTGTGAGGCCGGCGACCATCTGCCAGTTGTTGGACAGCCGCTTCTGCGCCGTGAATTCGATGCCGTTGTACTTCGTGTCGAGGTACGGCTGGTTGTCGAGCACCAGGTTCGTCAGACTAAGATACGACGCCGAGGTCAAGTTGTAGAGACTCGCCGTCGTCGCGCCGTGCGGTCCGTTCGGAATGTTGACGGTGGCCGCGTTGTAGCTGGTCCCCGGCACCAGCGTGTTGCGCGTACCGATCTGGTTGCGATTCGTGCGGTAGTAGTACATGACGCCGACGCGCATGTTGTTCATCACCTGGTGCTCGATGCCCGCGGTGAATTCGTCGGAGTACG
>DASQHH010000242.1:0-8108 GCA_035632195.1 Vicinamibacterales bacterium | reverse complement strand
GCTGCAGACCCGGTCAACTTCCCGACGACGTTGATGAGACGCCGCTGACCGTAGTCCATCTGCAGGCGCATGTGGACCTTCGCCGGGCCGGGTCCGGCGTGATAGGTCATCGGCAGCGAGCCGCGCCAGTCTCCCGGCGCTACGGGCCCCTTCAGCCGCTGCAGAATCTGCACGGCGTCGCGATACGACATCGGCTGAACGGGAATCGGCGACAGCGTCGTGATGCGGTCGAGCGGCAGGCGCTCGACGCCCGGCTTGCTCGGCCGATCGGGCGTCGACGGATCGCCGGGGTAGCGCGGCATGTCCATGACGCTGCCGCGCTGAATCATTCCCCATCCGCGCCACGGGCCCTCGGGATAGATGTCGCCCTGGTAATAGCCGTCCTCGTGCGGATCCGAATAGATGATGCAGCCGATGGCGCCGTGCTCCGCTGCGACCTTCGGCTTGATGCCGCGCCAGCTGCCGCCGTAGCGCGCGAGGACGATCCTGCCTTTCACGTCGACGCCGAGCTTCGCCAGCGTCTCGTAGTCCGCGGGCACGCCGAAGTTGACGTAGACGACGTCGCCGGTGACGTCGCCGGAGGGCGAGAAGGCGTTGTACGCCGGCAGAATGCCGGGCATCGCCGCCCACTTGTCGCCGGGCAACGTCTCTTCCTCGACGTCGAGCTTCACGCGTTCGGGCGCAACGATCTCAAGCGCGCGTTCGCCAGGCCACGGCACCAGCACGCTGTATTCGTACTTCGTCGTCTCGAGACCGGCCGCCTTCATCTCGTCGGCGACGTAGTCGGCGAGCTTGATTTCGTACGGCGAACCCACGTGGTGCGGCTCCGCAGTCATCACATCGAAGTCAGCCTCGTTCGCCTTCGAGTTCGGCAGCGCCAGGAACTGCTTCTCGCGATCGAGCTCCGCACGGCTTCCAGCGGCCGAAAACCCGCGCAGCGGCGCGGTCGCTCCGTGCGACTGCGCATCCAGCCAGGCCGCGCACGCGACCCCGATGATGACGAGCAATGCGATGCGTTTCATTTCTGAAAGGCCATCTGTTTCAGGGCATCGATCCGAGCCTGCATCGGCGGATGCGAGGCGAACAGATCCGACCAGAACCCCTCCTTCAGATTCATCTGGCGGCCGAGCGGATCGGCGATGCACAGATGCGCGGCGCCGCGTCCGATCGACTGCGTCGGCGCGACCGCCGACTCGATTTTCTCGAGCGCGTGCGCAAGGCTCATCGGGTTGCGCGTCAGCTCGGCCCCCGACGCGTCGGCGAGGTACTCGCGGCGACGCGACACCATCATCGCAAGCATCTGCGCGATCAGCGGCGCAAGGACGATTGCGATGATCCAGATCACGAAGAGGACAATCCCGGCGACGCCGCCGCCGCCCTCCTCGTCGCTGTCCCGGCTGCGGCGTCCGCCGCCCCACATCGATCCGCGCGCGGACCAGTCGGCGACGAGCGCCACCGCGCCGACCAGCGCCGCGACAATCGTCATCACACGCACGTCGTAGTTGCGGATGTGGCTCATCTCGTGCGCGACGACGCCCTGCAGCTCTTCGCGGTCCAGCGAGTCGAGCAGGCCGCGCGTAACGGCGATCGACGCGTGCTCGGGTCCACGGCCCGTCGCGAACGCGTTGGGATCGGCGTCGGGCACGATGTAGGTCCGCGGCCGCGGGAGCCCCGCCGCAATCGACATCTCGTCGACGACATTCTGGAGCTGCCGCAGCTTCAACTTCTCGTTTTCGTCCCCCGCGGCGTTCGCAGCGGCGGCGACGTCTTCAATCGGCCGTGCGCCGCTCGCCAGAAGGACCGCCTTGTCACCGCTGAAGTAGCTGGCGAACGCGGACACCGAGCCTACGCCAAGCGCCGCGATCGACCCGATCGGCACCGATCCCCCGAGGCCGCCGAGATAGAACGTGTCGAACCCGAGGCCGAGCACGAACAGAAACGCGACGAACGCCACCATGATCAGCCAGGTCTTGCGCCGGTTCGCGTTCTGCTGCTCGTAAAGATTCATACGGACGACGGAAAAGCAACCGCAGAGACCGCCGAGAGCGCGGAGCATCGCGGATTCGACGGCGTCGCCACGCGACGCGTGCGGCCGCCCGGATCGGCGGATGAATGACACGCATGAGTCAGGGCGTCATTCATCGGACCCGACGACCGCGCCCAGCCGGCCTGCCGCGCAGGCCGGCCGTCGAATCCGCCTCCGCGTGCCCCCCGGGCTCAGCGGTTAATCTCCTCACCGGCGACCGAGGTCGACGGCAGGCACCTCGCGATCCTTCTCGTCGGTGATTTCGAAGAGCTCCGCCGGTTTGAAGCCGAGCATGTTCGCGAAGATCGCCGTCGGGAAGACCTGCTGCGCCGTGTTGAACTTGGTCGCGATGTCGTTATAGAACTGCCGCGCGAAGCCGATCTTGTTCTCGGTGCCCGTCAGCTCTTCCTGCAGCATCTTCACGTTCTCGTTCGCCTTGAGCTGAGGATAGTTCTCGGTGATCGCGATGAGCCGGCCGAGCGCCTGCGACAGTTGGCCTTCCTTCACCGCCGCGTCCGCCGGGCCGGTGGCGCTGACGGCCTTCGCGCGCGCCTCCATGACGGCGGTCAGCGTGTCCTTCTCGAAGTCCATCACGCCGCGCACGGTGTTGACGAGGTTCGGAATCAGATCGTGGCGCCGCTTCAGCTGCACGTCGATCTGGCGCCAGGCGTTGAGCACCTGATTGCGCAGCCCGACAAGGCCGTTGTAGCTGCCGATGACCCAGATGACGAGCAGGACGAGTACGCCGAGCAGAATCAATGCAGCCATCGTCCCTCTCAGCGGTGAAAGTACGTGTCCGTGTGATCGAGCCAGTCCTGACGGATCGGGCTGAAGATGTCGAGCTCGAACGTGTCCTCGAGGGCTTCAGCCTGGTGCTCCACCCATGACGGGATGTGGAGCACGTCGCCCTCGCGGACGGTAATCTCTTCGCCGCCGATCAGGAACTTGAGCGCGCCCTGCAGAATGTACGTCATCTGCTCGCTCTCGTGCGAGTGCATCGGAACGAGGCAGCCGCGCTTGAGATAAATCTGGGCCAGCATCTCGCGCTCGCCGGTCACGAGCTTGCGCGACAGCATCTCGGTCACCTTCTCGAGCGCGATTTCATCCCAGCGGTGCAATCGCACGGTCTGCGTACTCATGCGCGGAGTATAATTCAGGCTCGATGAAGGCGGTTTTGAACGACCGCGAAGCGCGCGAGCCGGGCCTCAATGGCACGGCATCGAGCTTCGAAGGCCTGGCGCCTTCGGAGCTCCTCGCCGCCCACCGCACGATGCTCCTGTCGCGCCGCATCGACGACAAGGAGATCCAGCTCAAACAGCAGAATCACATCTTCTTTCAGATCAGCGGCGCCGGCCACGAAGCGGTGCTGGCCGCGGCCGCATCCGTCCTGAAACCGGGCCACGATTGGTTCTGTCCGTACTACCGCGACCGCGCGCTGTGTCTGGCGCTCGGCATGACGCCGCTCGAGATGCTGCTCGCGGCGGTCGGCGCCAAGGACGATCCGGCGTCTGCCGGACGTCAGATGCCGTCCCACTGGGGCCACACGGCGCTCAACATCATTTCGGGATCGAGCCCGACCGGCACGCAGGTGCTCCACGCCGTCGGCGCCGCCGAGGCGGGCGTCATCTACAGCCGCGTTCAGGACATTCCAGACCGCGAATCGCGCTTCAAATCCGACGAGCTCGTCTACGTCTCCCTCGGCGACGGCGCGACGAGCGAGGGCGAGTTCTGGGAGGCGCTCAACGTCACCTGCGCGAAGAAGCTGCCGGTGCTCTTCCTCGTGGAGGACAACGGCTACGCGATTTCCGTTCCGGTCGAAGTCCAGACGGCGGGCGGCGACATCTCGCGCCTTGTGCGCTCATTCCCCGGGCTGCACGTCGACAGCGTCGATGGCACCGACTTCTTCGCGAGCCTTCGCGTCATGCGCGAAGCCGCTGCGTACGTCCGCGAGCGCAAAGGTCCGGCGCTCGTCCACGCGCACGTGATCCGCCCGTACTCGCACTCGCTGTCGGACGACGAGAAACTGTACAAACCGCCGTCCGAACGCGATGCCGAAGCCAAGCGCGATCCGATCAGGCGGATCGCGTCGTTCCTGGTCGAACACGGGCTCGCCACCGACGATCAGCTCGCCGCCGTCGCCGCCGACATCGATCGCGAAGTCAGCGACGCCGCCGTCAAGGCGCTCGCAGCGCCGCGGCCGGCGAAAGATACCGCCGAGCAGTGGCTCTATTCGCCGGACGTCGATCCCTGTTCCACGGCGTTCGAGACCACCGCCGACCCGCACGGCAAGCCGGACACGATGGTCTCGGCGATCAACCGTACGCTGAAAGAAGAAATGGCGCGCGACGCGCGCATCGTCGTTTTTGGCGAGGACGTGGCGGACGCAAGTAAGAAAGAAGCCCTGCCCATCGTGCCGGGAAAGGGCGGCGTCTTCAAGCTGACGCACGGCCTGCAGAGGCAGTTCGGCGACGATCGCGTCTTCAACTCGCCGCTCGCCGAGGCGAGCATCGTCGGCCGCGCCATCGGGATGGCGGTACGCGGGCTCAAGCCGGTGGTCGAGATTCAGTTCTTCGACTACATCTGGCCGGCGATGATGCAGATTCGCGACGAGCTGACGATGATGCGGTACCGGTCGGGCAACCACTGGTCGTGCCCGATGGTCATCCGCGTGCCCATCGGCGGGTACCTTCGCGGCGGCGGGCCGTATCACAGTCAGTCGGGCGAGAGCATTTTCGCGCACTGTCCCGGGATCCGCGTCGTGTTTCCGTCGAATGCGGCGGACGCGGCCGGCCTGCTGCGGACGTCGATCCGCTGCGACGATCCGGTGCTGTTCCTCGAGCACAAGCACCTGTACCGGCAGACGTACAACAAGGCCGAGTATCCGGGGAAGGACTACATGATCCCCTTCGGCAAGGCCGCGCTGAAGCGCGAGGGCGACCACGTCCTCGTGGTCACGTGGGGCGCGCTGGTGCAGCGGTCGCTCGTCGCCGCCCACCAGGCCGAGAAGGATCAGATCAGCGTCGCCGTGCTCGACCTGCGGACGATTTCGCCGTACGACTGGACCACGATTGCCGCCCACGTCAAGCGCGTCAACCGCATCGTCGTCGCGCACGAAGATCAGGTGATGTGCGGCTTCGGCGCAGAGATCGCCGCGCGCGTCGCCGGCGAACTGTTCGAGCATCTCGATGCGCCGGTGCGGCGCGTCGGCGCCAGGAACGTCCCGGTCGCCTACTGCCCGGATCTCGAGGAAGCGATCCTTCCGCAGTCGTCGGACATCCTGAAAGCGATCCGCGAAACTGCGCGGTATTAGATTCATCGTCATCGTTGCTGTCGGACTGGTGGGCGCGCACGCCGCTGCGCGGGATTCGGACGTCCTGCAGTCGATCGCGGCGGTTCCCGCGCACATTGCCGGTCAGTTCCGCGAGGCCGTCGGATTTCAACAGGCGGACTCCGGTGAGTACTTCGTCTTCGATCGGCGCGCGCACGCGGTCTTCGGCATCGACGATCGCCTGACGAAAGCCTGGGAGATCGTCAAGATCGGCGCCGAGCCGGGGCGCATCATCGATCCGACCGCGTTCGCCGTCGACGCGGACGGCACGTTCGCTGTCGCGGACGCGCCGAACAACCGCGAACGCATCCAGATCTTCAGCGCCGCCGGCTCGCACATCACCGGCTTCATGCTGCCCGGCCGCGTCCTGCCGCGCGTCATGCTCAACACGCAAGTCCTGAGCGGGATCGGGTCGATGCAGTACACGGGGAAGACGATCCTGATCTCGCAGCCCGAGACGGGCGCGCTCATCACCGAGTACGCGCTGAATGGAACCGCGCTGCGATCGATCGGCCGCCTCCGCGCGAGTGGACACGAGGACGATCGCGAGGTGCACCTCGCGCTGAACACCGGCGTCCCGCTTGCGGACGCGGATGGCGGATTCTGGTTCGTGTTCCAGGCCGGCGTTCCGATGCTGCAGCGCTACGACCGCGACGGCAGGCTGCTCTTCGAGCGGCACATCGAGGGACGCGAAATCGATGCCGCGCTTGCGGCGCAGCCGACGACGTGGCCGAAACGGCGCGTGGGCGAAGGACTGCTTCCGGTCGTCACGCCGATCGTGCGATGCGCGGCGATCGATCGCGCGGGCCGTCTCTGGATAGCCCTGGTTTCGCCGCACACCTACGTCTTCGATCGCGACGGCGACAAGATCCGCACCGTGCAGTTCCGCGCCGCCGGTCTCATCGCGCCCGACAGCCTGTTCTTCACGAAATCAGGACGGATTCTGGTGACACCGGGGCTGTACGAGTTCGCTGACGGAGACAGGGCAGGTGGGGCGGGTAAGGCAGGTGGACAAACCGACCTGCCAACTCACCAGCCCTACCCGCCCCACCAGCCCTACCAGCCCTACCCGCCCCCTCGCTCATGATCGCTGCCGCGAATCTCACGCGCACGTTCGGAGACCGCGTCGCCGTCAACGCGGTCAGCTTCGAGATCGCGCGCGGCGAAATCCTCGCGCTGCTCGGCCCCAACGGCGCCGGCAAGACGACGACGATGAGGATGCTGGCGGGGCTGATCGCGCCGACGAGCGGCACGGTCACCATCGATGGCGTGACGCTGACGCGCGCGACCGGCACGGCGCTGCGCGCGCGCATCGGCTTTCTCACCGAATCGCCCGGACTCTGGGACAGGCTCACGGTCCGCGAGAACCTCGATGTCTACGCGAGGCTCTACGGCATCCGCGACCGCGCGCCGACGATCGATCGCGCGCTCGATCGGTTTCAGATGACCGACCGCTCGTCGACGCGGGCCGCCGAGCTCTCCAAGGGGATGAGGCAGAAGGTCGCAATTGCGCGCGCGCTGCTGCACCAGCCCGACGTTCTGCTGCTCGATGAGCCCACGTCGGGCCTCGATCCCGAGATCGCGAGGAGTGTTCGCGCCCTGCTCGAGGAGCGGCGCGCCGCCGGCTGCTCGATCCTCGTCTCGACGCACAATCTCGACGAAGCCGAGCGGCTCGCGGATCGCGTGGCCGTCCTCCAGGGCCGGCTCGTCGCGTGCGATCGCCCCGCGGCGTTGCGCCGGCGCTTGAACACGGGGCGGGTCCTCGTCCGGATCGCGGACGGTTCGGACGCGGCGCTCGAGACGGCGAAGCGTTTCGACGCCGGCGCCTCCATCGTCGACGGCGCGGTCAGCGTGCAACTCCGCGAGCCCGAGCAGGAAACACCGGACCTCGTCGCGTCGCTCGTCGCAGCGGGCGCCCGGGTTCTCGAAGTCCGCGCGGAGACGCCGGGTCTCGAAGACGTGTACCTGAAGCTGATCAACACCGGAGACCAGTGGTGAGGATCCACGCCCTGCTGCGAAAGGAATTCCTCGACCTCGCGCGCAACCGCGCGGCGCTCGTGCCCGTCCTCATCATGACGGTGGTTTCGCTCGCCATGCCGTTCTTCGTGCTCGTCGTTCTGCCGGCGATGACCGGCCGCGCGATCACGGCCGACCGCCAATTGATCGACGTCAGCCGGATCGCGGATCCGGCCGGGACGCTCGCGCCATCCGACCGCGTGGTCTTCTTTCTATTTCAGCAGTTCCTGATTCTGTTCCTGCTGACGCCGGTGACCGGCGCGATGTCGCTCGCGGCGCACGCGGTCGTCGGCGAGAAGCAGACGCGGACGCTCGAGCCGCTGCTGGCCACGCCGATCACCACGATCGAACTGCTGGTCGCGAAGGTACTCGGATCGCTGCTGCCGGCGCTCGGCATCTCGTACGCGGGGCTGGCGCTGTATTTCGCCGGCGTGTTCGCATTCGAGCCGGCCGCAGTGTTCTCGACGCTGCTCTCGGCACGCACGCTGGCGCTGACGCTGCTCGTGGGACCGAGCGCCTCGCTCGTCTCGCTGCAGTCCGCCATCGTCATCTCGTCGCGCGTCAACGACCCGCGGACGGCGCAGCAGTTCGGCGTCCTGATTGTCGTGCCGCTGACGATCGTGTTCGTCGGTCAGCTGATGGGATCTCTGTGGCTGTCGGCCAGGATGCTCGTCCTCGTTGGCACGGGGCTCGTCGTCGTCTGGGTGCTTCTGGTGCTGTTCAGCGTCGCCCTCTTCG
>DASQHH010000241.1:0-5816 GCA_035632195.1 Vicinamibacterales bacterium | reverse complement strand
CGCGCCGACGAGGCGGCCGACGACCGGTCGCGCGCCGAACTGATCCAGCGTCTGGCCGCTTTGCAGCGCGAGCGCGGCGCCCGTGAACAGTCCGGTCAGCAGCACCACCGTCAGCGATCCGACGCCGATGAGGTCCAGCTGCTCGACGACGTCGTGCCGGTAGAACGGGCGCGACGCGAAGCCGGAGAGTGCGGCGCGGGTGAGATACACGTACTCCTGCACCTCGAACGCCGCTCTCTTCAGCCAGGCCTGCGCGAGCGCGATCACGCGGCGTCCGATCCCTTGCTGGTCCGCTCGGCTGAAGCCTCGCGCTCCGACCCGCGCGCGTCCGACTCACGACCCTCCGGAGCGCGAGCCTTCAGGCGAGCGTCCAGGGCGAGCTCAGGGTTTCGCAGGCGTTTGATCTTGTCGCGCAGCGCCGCGGCTTTCTCGAAGTCGAGATTCACGGCCGCCGCCTTCATCGCCGCTTCCTGCTGGGCGACGTAGGCGTCGAGCTCCGCCTGCGTCTTGAAGCGCTCGGCGCCGCTGCCGATCATCGGCGCCGGCGTCACATAGTCGCGCTCATACACGCTGGACATCACATCGTCGATCTGCTTGACAATGGACTGCGGCGTGATGCCGTGGGCTTCGTTGTAGGCCTGCTGGATCGCGCGCCGGCGCTCGGTCTCGCTGATGCACGCGCGCATCGACTGGGTGACCGTGTCGGCGTACATGATGACGCGGCCGTTGACGTTGCGGGCTGCGCGGCCCGAGGTCTGGATCAGCGATCCGCCCGACCGGAGGAATCCCTCCTTGTCCGCGTCGAGGATCGCGACAAGAGAGACCTCGGGGAGGTCCAGGCCTTCGCGCAGCAGGTTGATGCCGACGAGCACATCGAACTCGCCGCGCCGCAGGTCGCGCAGGATCTCGACGCGCTCCAGCGTCTCGATGTCCGAGTGCAGATACCGCACCCGCACGCCGAGCTCCTGGTAGTACTGCGTCAGATCCTCCGCCATGCGCTTGGTGAGGGTCGTCACCAAGACACGTTCCTTTCGCTCAACGCGGCGGCGAATCTCCTGCAGCAGGTCGTCGACCTGTCCTTTCACCGGACGCACGTCGATCGGCGGGTCGATCAGCCCGGTCGGCCGGATGATCTGCTCGACGACGACGCCGTGCGATTTCGCGAGCTCGTACGGGCCCGGGGTCGCGGAGACAAAGACGATCTGGCGGACGCGCGCTTCCCACTCTTCGAAGTTCAACGGACGGTTGTCGAGCGCGGACGGCAACCGGAATCCGTACGCGACCAGCACCTCCTTGCGGGAACGATCGCCGTGATACATGCCGCGCACCTGCGGGACGGTCTGATGGCTCTCGTCCACGATGATCAGCGCGTCCTCGGGCAGGTAGTCGAGCAGTGTCGGAGGCGGCTCACCGGGGGCGCGGCCGGTCAGGTGCCGCGCGTAATTCTCGATGCCGTGGCAGTACCCGATTTCACGGATCATCTCGAGGTCAAACATCGTCCTTTGGTGCAGGCGCTGCGCCTCGAGCAGCCGGCCCTCGGATTCGAGGATCGTCCGGCGCTCCGCCAGTTCTTCTTTGATGGTCTCGACGGCGCGCCGCGTGCGCTCGCGTGGCGCGACGAAGTGTGACTTGGGATAGACGGCAATCTTGTCGTGCCGGCGGATGGTCTTGCCCGTCAGCGTGTCGAACGACGAAAGCTGGTCCACCTCGTCGCCGAAGAGCTCGATGCGGAGTCCCTGCTCCTCGTACGAGGGATAGACCTCGACGATGTCGCCGCGGACGCGGAAGGTGCCGCGGGCGAAATCATGGTCGTTGCGCTCGTACTGAATCTCCACCAGCTTGCGCAGCACCTGCTCACGGCTGATTCGCTGGCCGCGCTCGAGCGGCAGCAGCATGCCGTAGTACGCCTCCGGCGACCCGAGGCCGTAGATGCACGACACGCTCGCGACGATGATGACATCGCGCCGCTCGAAGAGGGACCGCGTCGCCGACAGCCGCATCCGGTCGATCTCGTCGTTGATCGTGGCTTCCTTCTCGATATACGAATCGGTCGCGGGAACGTACGCCTCAGGCTGGTAGTAGTCGTAATAGCTGACGAAGTACTCCACTGCGTTGTCGGGGAAGAAGCGGCGGAATTCCTGGAACAGCTGGGCAGCCAGCGTCTTGTTGTGGACCATGACGAGCGTCGGCCGGTTCACGCGGGCGATCGTCTGCGCCATCGTGAAGGTCTTGCCCGAGCCCGTCACGCCGAGAAGGGTCTGATGCGTGTCGCCCCGGTTCAGGCCGTCGGTCAGCTCGCCGATCGCGCGTGCCTGGTCGCCGGCCAGCGAGAAGTCCGAGACGAGCGAGAAGCGGTCGTAGACCGAGGGCATGGCAACCGTCAATCGTACTATGCGCAGGGCCGAGGCCTAAGGGCTCAAGTCAGAAAGCCATGCTGCTGCACGTCCTTGCAGCCCTCAGCCCCCGGCCCTGAGCCCTTATAATCGTTGGTTGGCAATCCCGTGAGGTGTCTGGCCGTCTGCCACGACGAGTTGGTCATCAGGATGCTCTCGGAGGTCCTGCCGCCCAGCTTCGAGGTCGAGTTCATCGTCGAGAACCGACCGCTCGCCCGCCGTTTGCACGACGCCGGCATTCCGATCGCGCACGGCGATCCGCGGCGCATGGAGACATGGGTCAAGGCCGACATCGGCCCCGGCACGTGCGTCGTCATCGAAGACAGCGGCCGGCGCAGCCCCAAGAAAATCCTCGAAGCCGTCCGCGACGCGGGCGGGACTCTCGTCTACGTCCTCGGCCTCGGCGCGGAGGCGACGGCGGCTCGGGCCGAGGAGTTCCACGCCGAGTTCCCCGATGTCCTGCATCTGTCGATCGCGCAGTTGTTCGGCGGTCCGCTGCTGACCGAATTCAGCCGCTCGCTGACGCGGGCGCGCGTCCAGCAGTACCAGCGGTATTTCACCGACGCCGACCGCGTGCTGATCATGCTGCACAACGATCCCGATCCCGACGCGATGGCCAGCGGCCTGGCGCTGCGGAATATCCTCCGCCGGACGAAAACGACCGCCATCATTGGGGCGATTCACGGGGTGACGCGACCCGAGAACCAGCGCATGGTCAACCTGCTGGACATCCACGTCGAGCCCATCACGCCGGAGACACTGAAGGAGTACGACCGCATCGCGATGGTCGACGTGCAGCCGCACTACTTCACCGGATTGATCGACAGCGTCGATCTGGTCATCGACCACCACCCGGAGCAGCCGGGCTACACGGCGACGTTCAAGGACATCCGGCCCGACTACGGATCGACTTCGACCATACTCACGGAGCACCTGCGCGCCGTCGACGCGAACATCTCCGAGCGGACGGCGACCGCGATGCTGTACGCGATCAAGTCGGACACGCTGTTTTTCAGCCGGCAGACGAACCGCGTCGACCTCGAAGCCTTCTCCTACTTGTATCCGCTGGCGGATGCGGCACTCATCCGCAAGATGGAAGGCGCGGAAATCACGCTCGAACGACTGGACTACGTCATGAAGGCCTACCGCGGCGGCGCGCTGGCAGACCAGGTGTTCTGCGCCTTCCTCGGCGCATCGCCCCGCGAAGACTTCATCCCCTACGTCGCCGATTTCTTCCTGCAGGTCGAGGACGTGAAGTGGACCGTCGTGGCGGGCATCGTCAACGATACGCTGATCGTCTCGGTCCGGAACCTCGGCTACACGAAGAACGCCGGCGAATTCGTGCGCCGCTACTTCAGCGACATCGGCAGCGCGGGCGGCCACCGTGCGATGGCCAAGGCCGTCGTGCCGATGCCCGCCTTCCGCGCCAAGTTCGGCGACGTCAGCGGTGACGCCATCGGTCCGAAGCTGCAGAATCTCGCGCACGAATTCCTGCAGCATGATGCCGCTGCGCGCGAGATGGTCAAAGCGCGGTAGTCAGTCTCTCGCCGCTCGCGCCAACGACCGGCTCGATGAACTGGTGATACGCGTCCTCATAACCGCGCGCCATCAGCTCGGCCAGACCCTGCAGACGATCCGACCGGTCGTCGCGTGCGCCGGCGAAGTCGAAGGGCCCGACCGGATTGTGCGCCGGCGTGATCGTGAAGATGCGCACACCTCCGGTCGTGGTCGTCGCATCGCGCACGGCAGCAGCCTCCGCTGACTGCAGGTACTCTCCCGCGCGGCCGCGCCAGTCGATGCGCGGGGGGGACAACGCGTGTGGCCCGGGCGATTCGGGGGCGGCCGACACCAGCACCATCTGCTCGACGCCGAGTTCGATGAGCTCGTCGAGCAGGCGGACGAGCGCGGCAGGTCGATCACAAAGGCGGTGCGTCTCGCCGCGCCAGTACGATTCGGGCGAGAACGTCGCCAGCGTCCAGTCCGTCAGCGTCGGCACGGTCAAGGCGGCCGTCACGACATCCGGGAGCAATTCCCGCGAGACGCCGGACAAGTCGAACACTTCGGCCCGGCGTGAGTCCGCCGCTTCGATGGTCGAGCGGTGAACGAGACCGCGCCGGCGCGTCGGGTGCACGAGCGCGAACACCAGGTCGCGGCGCGCATCCACATCATGCACGCTGAGCACGAGCTCACGGAAGCCGGGCTGGCCGAGGTTCTCGCCGAGCAACTCGACGTAGCGGCGTCCCAGTTCCACCTGCGGCGGCTCTTTGAGGTTCGCGGCGCCGCGCACCAGGTCCCACATTGTCCGCCAGCAGTGTCGCGTCGCGTCCGCCGTCGAGACGACGGGACGGGCTGCGTGCCACCAGATCGGTCCGCGCGTGTGACGTCCCCGCGCCAGCCACCCGTCCACGATCGCGGCCGCACCTGCACCAGCGAGGACCAGGAGCACCAACCGCGGCAGCCACGTCGGCAGCATGTCGGGCGCGAAGGCCGCCTCCGCCGCGCTGAGGTACGCATGCACGAGGCCGCCCGCCGCGCCGACGCCGATCATCTTGAAGATGAAGTCGAGCGGAAACACGAGGAGGCCGAGCGCGGCAATCGCAAGCGGCACGGCGACGATCGCGAACGACAGCGCGATCGCACCGGCGGCGATTCGTGGAATCGTGCGCCAGCGATAGAGCGACGCGGCGGCCGGCGATCGCCAGAAGCCGTTGTCGTCCCAGAGCCGCTGTGCGCCGTCGACGGCAGCGAACAGCGCCGACACAACGCCGATCCCGCGGCCGGCGGCGACGTCGATTTTGACTCCCGCTTCGGCGAGCGCCCGGAGGACGCCGGCATGGTACGCGCCGGCCGTCCCGATCCCGCTCATCACCAGCGCCGTGCGCAGGCCCGGCGAGTAGTCGCGAGTCCCGGCGGGCGCCGGCGCGGAGTCGATCATCTACGCTTCGTCGTGGATGGTCTGCAGTTTGACGATCTCGAACTGACGGGTGCCGCCGGGCGTGACGACCTTGACGGAATCGCCCTCTTCCTTGTTGAGGAACGCACGCCCGATCGGCGATGTCGTCGACACGAGGCCTTTGGCGGCGTCGGCGTCCTCGGGCATGACGAGCTGGAACGTGAGTCTCTCGCCGTTCCCTTCGATCACCTGCAACGTCGATCCGAAGCCGGCGCGGTCATGCGGTATGCGATCGACGTTGATCAGCGCAATTTCGGCGACACGCTTCTTCAACAGGCTGATGCGCGCCTCGACCAGCCGCTGGCGCTCCTTCGCAGCGGAGTACTCTGCATTCTCGCGCAGGTCGCCCAGCTCGCGCGCGCGCTTGATTTCCTTGGGGAGCTCGAGCTTCAGCTCGCGCTCGAGCGTCGCGATCTCGTCCTGGAACTTCTTGACCAGCCGATCCTTCACGATTTCCGCCTTCGCCCCTC
>DASQHH010000240.1:0-5785 GCA_035632195.1 Vicinamibacterales bacterium | reverse complement strand
AGCCGCTGGAACCGGGACGCCGCAGATACGCACACCGGTCGTGTATGCCTGGACCACGCGACGCGGCGCCGCTCTGCACGCGTTCGCACAGAAATCCGTGTGAAGCAGCCGTGTGGAGCTCCGAGCCTCGTGTGCGGATCGACGCCGACCGCCGCTTGACCGGCTGCGGAACCCGGATTTCGAAGCGAATGCGTGCAGGGCGTGAGCGCGACGCTCAAGGTCCGACGAACGTCGCGACCGTGGCCTTGCGACTTGCACGCGGACGCGCTTCCGTGCTATTTAACTAAACAGTTAAATGGTTCGACCAAAACCGAAACGGCGGCGGCGGCGCGGCGGGCGGGACGGCGACACCGAGGCGCGGATCCTCGAAGCGGCGCGGATCGTGTTCCTGCGCCGCGGGACGGCGGGCGCGAGGATGCAGGAAATCGCCGCGGAAGCCGGCGTCAACCAGGCGCTCCTCCACTATTACTTCCGCAGCAAGGACCACCTCGCGAAGGCGACGTTCGCCCGGGCGGCATCGCAGCTGCTGCCGGCCGTCATTCAGATCCTGGCCGGCGACGAGGAACTGGAAGCCAAGGTCGCGCGGATTATCCAGGTCGAGCTCGACCATCTGTCGCGGGCGCCGTACCTCCCCGGCTACATCCTCAGCGAGATCAATCACCATCCGGACCGCGTCCCGGAGCTGATCGGCGCCCTGAGCGGCCTCTCGCCGGAGGTCATCCGGCCCCGCGTGGTCTCCACCCTCCGCCGCCAGTTGGACGAGCGGATTGCCGCCGGGCGCATCCGGCCGATCGCGCCCGATCAGTTCATCGTCAACCTGATGTCGCTCTGCATTTTTCCGTTCGCCGCCCGCCCGATGCTCTCGGCTCTGCTCGGCATCGATGACGCCGGCTTCGCGCGCTTCATCGCGCGGCGCCGCGACGACCTGACGGCATTTTTTCTGGGAGCGCTCCGGCCTTGAAGCCACACACCACCGCCTTCGTCGTCATCTGGCTGCTCCCGGTCGGGCCCGCCTTCGCGCAAAGCGCCACGGCGGGCAGGCAGCTGACGCTCGCGGCGCTGCAGCACAACGCCGTCGACAGCGATCCGCGAACGCGCGAGCTCGCACTCCAGGAGCAACAATCGGCGCTGCGGCAGCGGAACATCTCGGCCGAGCGCCTGCCCGCAGTCGCCGTGGAAGGCACGGGCCAGTACCAGTCCGACGTCCCGACCGCGCCGTTCACGCTGCCGAACGGACAGCCGCTGTTCTCGCCGCCGAAGACGACGCTCGACGGCCACGTGCAGGTCCAGCAGCGGCTGTACGACCCGTCGCTGTCGGCGCGGGCGGCGCTCGAGCGCGCGCAGCTCGACGAAAACCAGGCACGCGTGCAGACCGCGCTGTACGCGCAGCGCCAGATGGTGAACGACGCGTTCTTCGCGGCCGCGCTCCTGCAGCAGCGCGCGGAGGCGCTCGACGCAACGATCGCGGACCTCGAGGCGCGTCTGCGTGAGGCGGAAACGCGGGCGCGCGAAGGCGCCGCTCTTGCTTCGGACGCCGCGGCCGTCGAAGCGACGCTGCTGCAGCGCCGGCAGGACGCATCCGCCATCCGCGCCGATCGACGGGCCGCGCTCGCGCGCCTCTCCCGTCTGACCGGGAGCGCGATCGCCGAAGCCGACGTTCTTGTCTTGCCCGACACCGCAGCGGCAGTCGCCGACGCGCGCCGCGCGCCGGACGATCTCCGCAGCCGGCCCGAGTACACGCAGTTCTCGCGCAGCCGCGAACGCATCGCGCAACAGCAGAGCGCCGCCACGGCGCAGGAGCTGCCCCGCGTGTCCGCGTTCGCGCGCGTCGGCTACGGCCGGCCGGGCCTCAACTTCATTTCCGATCAATTCGAGACCTACGGCCTCGGCGGCGTACAGCTGCAATGGACGGCGTGGAGCTGGGGCGTTCCGTCTCGCGAGCGCGAAGCATTGGCGCTGCAGCAGCAGATCGTCGACGCCGATCAGGCGGCGTTCACGCGCTCGCTGGGCGAAGCGATCGAAGGCGACCTCGGCTCCATCGATCGGCTGCGAGACGCCTTGAAAGACGACGACCGCATCGTCGCCCTGCGCGAATCGATCGAACGGACGACGAAGGCACGCCTCGACGAGGGCGTCGTCACGGCGGCCGACTATCTCGAGCGGAGCGCCGAGCTGCTGCAGGCGCGCATCAATCGCGTGTCGCATGAAGTCGAGCTCGCCCAGACGGGCGCGCGAATCCTGACGACACTCGGGATCGAGGTGAAGCCATGAACGGTTCAGGGTGCTGGGGGCGTACTGCAGCGTGCTGGGTAATGGCGGCGCTCGTCGCGAGTGGCTGCACGCAGGCGCCGAAGCCGGACGCGTATGGCAACGTCGAAGCGACCGAGGTCATCGTCTCGGCCGAAGCCGCGGGGCGCGTCGAGTCGCTGGCGGTGAACGAAGGCGACGCAGTTGCCGCCGACGCGGGCCTCGGGACGATTGACGCCAGCGAGCTCCGGCTCGCGCACGATCAGCTGGTCGCGCAGCGCGAAGCCGCGGCGTCGCGGGTCGACGAAGTGGCGGGACAGGTGCGAGTCCTCGAGGCCCAGCGCTCCGCGGGCCAGGCTCAGCTCGATGCCGCGAGGGCGCAGTCGCGCGCGCTCGACGCAGAGCGCGCCATCGCGCAGCGGACGTTCGACCGCACGGAGCGGTTGTTCGCGCAGCAGGCCGCGACCACGGTGCAGCGCGATCAGGCCGAGCGCGATCTGCACGTACTGACAGATCGGCTGCAGGCCCAGAACGACCAGGTTGCGGCACAGGTACGACAGATCGCCGCCCAGGACGCGCAGATCGCCGCCGCCGGCGCTCAGCGCCACACGGCGGCGCGCCAGGTTGCATCCGCCGAAGCGCAGGCGGCGCAGGCGGCCGAGCGCGTGAGCAAGACCTCGATTCGCAGTCCGCAGTCCGGCACCGTCCTCGTGACGTACGTCAGGGCCGGAGAGTTCGTGCAGCCGGGCCAGCCGATTCTCAAAATGGCGAGCCTCGACGTCGTCGACGTCCGCGCGTACGTGGCGGAGACGCAGCTCGCCGCCGTGAAAGTGGGGCTGCCGGCGCAGGTCACGTTCGACGCGGGCCGCGGACGCCAGTCGCTCACCGGAAGCGTCTCGTGGACCTCGGCGCAGGCCGAGTTCACGCCGACGCCGATTCAGACGCGCGAGGAGCGCGCCGACCTCGTGTATGCGATCAAGATCCGGGTGCCGAACACCGGCGGCGCGCTGAAGATCGGCATGCCGGTCGACGTGCAGTTCGGCGGGGCCGGGCGGTGACGGCCGCCGCCGCGATCGTCGCCGAGGGCCTGGAGAAGAAGTTCGGCGCCGCGGCCGCGCTCGCGGGCATTTCGTTCGAGGTCCGCGCGTCCGAGCTCTTCGGCTTCATCGGTCCCGACGGCGCCGGCAAGACGACGCTGTTCCGGATCCTGTCCACGCTCATGGTGCCGGACCGCGGCCGCGCGCGCGTCCTCGGCTGCGACGTGGTCGCCGATCTCTGGACGCTGCGCCGCCGCGTCGGCTACATGCCCGGACGGTTCTCGCTCTATCCGGATCTGAGCGTCGACGAGAACATCCGCTTTTTCGCGTCCGTCTTCGGCACCACCCTCGAGCGCGAACGCGATCGGATCGCGCCCATCTACTCGCAGCTCGAGGCCTTCCGGGATCGCCGCGCCGGGGCGCTGTCGGGCGGCATGAAGCAGAAGCTCGCGCTCTGCTGCGCGCTCGTGCATCGCCCCGAGATCCTGTTCCTCGACGAGCCGACGACGGGCGTGGACGCCGTCTCGCGCCGCGAATTCTGGGAGCTGCTCGGCCGGCTGAAGACGGGCGGCCTGACGGTCGTCGTCTCGACGCCCTACATGGACGAAGCGGACCGCTGCGATCGCGTCGCGCTCATTCAGCGCGGCCGCCTGCTCGCCGTCGACGCGCCGGACGCCATCGCGAACGGCTTCGAGCGTCCGCTCTTCGCCGTGCGCACCGATCGCCGGTACCAGTCGCTGCTCGCGCTGCGGAAGCTGCCGACGACGCACCAGGTATATCCGTTCGGCGCAACGCTCCATTACACGGACACGCGGCGCGACGCGGCGCCCGGGACCGTCGAACGAGAGGTTGCGGACTTTCTCCGCCGCGAAGGGTTCGGCGGCGTGGCGGTCGATGCGACGGCGCCGCCGGTCGAGGACGCATTCATGGCGCGCATGGGCGCGCCGGAGGAAGCATGACGGCCCCCGCAGGACCCGCGGCGGCCATTCAGGCGAAAGACCTGACGCGGACGTTCGGCGCGTTCGTCGCCGTCGACCACATCACCTTCGACGTCCGCCCTGGCGAGGTCTTCGGCTTCCTCGGCGCCAACGGCGCCGGCAAGACGACGGCGATCCGCATGCTGACCGGGCTGCTGGCGCCGAGCGGCGGCTCCGCGCGCGTCGCCGGGCACGACGTGTCGACCGAGAGCGAGGTCATCAAGCGCAGCATCGGCTACATGAGCCAGCGCTTCTCCCTGTATGAGGACCTGACCGTGTGGGAGAACATCCGTCTGTACGGCGGCATCTACGATCTGCCGTCGCGGGAGATCCGTTCGCGCGCGGACGCGATGCTCGCACGGCTCGGCCTCGAGCACGCGCGGACGCAGCCCGTGCGCGCGCTGCCGCTCGGCTGGCGGCAGAAGCTCGCGCTGTCGGTCGCCGTCCTCCACCGCCCGCAGATCGTCTTCCTCGACGAGCCGACGAGCGGCGTCGACCCGGTCACGCGCCGCCAGTTCTGGGAGCTGATTTACGAAACGGCCGCCGGCGGGACGACCGTCCTGGTGACCACGCACTACATGGACGAGGCCGAATACTGCGATCGGATCTCGATCATGGTCGCCGGCCGCATCGGCGCGCTCGGCGAACCTGACCGGTTGAAGAAGGAGTTCTCGGTCCCGTCGATCGACGAGCTCTTCGTGCGGCTGGCACGCCCATGAGTGCGCTGAGGGGCCTTCTCATAAAGGAGGTCTTCCACATCCTTCGCGACCGCCGGACGCTGGTCGTGGTCGTCATGCTGCCGGTCGTGCAGGTGATTGTGTTCGGCGCCGCCATCCGCACCGACGTCCGCAACGTCAGGCTGGCCGTTGTGGATTCGGCGCCGGACGATCAGACGATCGCCGTGCGCAATCGCTTCGCGGCGACCGACGTGTTCACCATCGTGGCCGTCGTCCCGCACGCCGCCGATCTCGAGCCGCTGTTCCAGGCGGGGCGCGCGCAGGAGGCGATCGTCTTCGAGCCGGGCTTCGCGGAAGATGTCGTGCGAGGCCGGCCGGCGCGGCTCGGCATCGTCACGGACGCGGTGGAGCCGAACACCGGCAGCCTGCTGCAGGCGTACGCCCTCGGCGTCGTTCAGACGATCGCACGCGAACGCGTGGGGCCTGGGCGTCCAGCGGTCTCGATCGCTCCTGAGGTGCGGCTGCGCTTCAACCCGACGCGCGAGAGCTCGCACCTGTTCGTGCCCGGACTGATGGCGTTCGTCCTGACGATCATTTCGTCGCTGATGACGGCGGTCTCGCTGACGCGGGAGAAGGAGACCGGCACGCTCGAGGCGCTGCTGGTGTCGCCGCTCCGGCCCTGGCAGATCATCGTCGGCAAGGTGGCGCCCTATCTCGGCATCGGGTTTCTCTCGGTGCTGCTGATTCTCGTCGAGGCGCGGACCATCTTCGGCGTGCCGCTGCGCGGCAGCGTCGTGCTGCTCCTCGCCGAGGCGGTGCTGTTCATCCTCGTCTCGCTGTCGCTCGG
>DASQHH010000239.1:0-2652 GCA_035632195.1 Vicinamibacterales bacterium | reverse complement strand
AGCATCTGCTGCACAACCAGCGCGCGCTGCTGATCAAAGGCGCGCTGCTCTTCCGCCCGAACACCGTCGTGACGAGCGTCCCATTCCACCTGGCGAAGTAGTCCCGTCGGCCGGAGCGAGAGGCTTCAGCCGAGCGCTCGGCTAGAGCCGTCGCGCTCCTTTACTGACCGGACGGATTCGCGGCGGGCTCCGGCTTCAGCGGCTCCGGCTTGATCGGATCCAGCTTCTGCCGCTGCAGCAACTGATTGGCCGCCGGCAGCTTTGTCTTCACCGCGGCGTCCAGTTTCTGCAGCTGCGCGTCGAGGCTGTTCGACAGTGTCCGGAACACGGAGTAGGTCTGCTCCGTCGGCCGCGTGTCGGCGCTCTCGACGACGCCCTGCAGCGCGGCGATCTTGTTGTTCAACTTGATCGGGAAGTTGAGCGGGTCCTGGCTGCTCTGCAGCTTCACCTGATAGATCTCGCCCTCGATGCCGCTCAGTGTCGCGTCGAGGTCGTCCAGCGACTTCAGGACGGCGGCCTGCTTCGCGTCGACCTTCGCCCTGCGCTCCTTGATCTGTGCCTTGATGCCGCGCGACAGAAGCACCGCGTCGTTCGCCTGCGACACTCTGTTCCTGATGCTCATCGCGAGGTCGAACTGTTCGCGCAGATCCTGGTCGCTGACGTCCTTGAGCACGTGCGGCTCGCGCGCGATCGCGAACGTCTGCGTCTCCGTCTCACCGTCGGCGGTCACGCGGACGCGATAGGTTCCGGGCGGCGCTTCCGGACCGCGCGTGTTCGCAGCCCACATCACCATTCCCGGAAAGTCCGTCGCGCCCGGGTACCGCATGTCCCACGTGACGCGGTGCAGACCCTCCGCGACCGGCGGATGCGGATCCGGCGGGCGGCGGAAGCCGTCGTCGTCGCTTGGAGGCGCCGGCTTACGCTCCGCGTCCGCAGGCGTTCCAGTGAACGTCTTGATGACGGTCCCCTTGTCGTCGAGGAACTCCATCGTGATCTTCTGCGCTGCGCTCTTCAGGTAATAGTCGATCGACGCCGAGCGGTCGAGCCCGCGCAGAGCGTCGTCCGGTTTATACAGATGCAGATTCTGCGTGGTCCGGATGCCGCCCTGGCGCAGCGGCGCGATGTGATCCATCACATAGAAGCCGCGGCCGTGCGTCGCGATGACGAGGTCGCGCTCCTCCACCGCGATGTCGTGGACCGGCGTGTCCGGCAGGTTCTGCCGCAGCGACTGCCAGTTCGCCCCATCGTCGAACGAGACGTAGATGCCGTGTTCGGTGCCGAGGTACAGGAGTTTCGCGACCTTCGTATCCTCGCGGACGGCTCGTGCGAAGTCGCTCGCGCCGACGCCGTTCGTGATGGCGGTCCACGTCGCGCCGTAGTCGTCCGTGCGATACACGTACGGCCTGAAGTCGTCCTGCTGATAGCGGTTGGCTGCGACGTAGGCGGTGCCCGGACGGAACTGCGACGCCTCGACGAGGCTGATTCGCGCGAAGTCCGGAAGCCCCTTCGGCGTCACGGCGCGCCAGTTGGCGCCGCCGTCGCGCGTCACCGATACGACGCCGTCGTCCGATCCGGTCCAGATGATGCTGCCGTCCTTCGGCGACGGCGCAATCGTGAACACGGTCGCGTACGTCTCGACGCCGGTGTTGTCCTTCGTAATCGGCCCGCCCGACGAGCCGAGCGTCTTCGGATCGTGGCGCGTGAGGTCGGGGCTGATCTTTTCCCAGTTCTGCCCCTCGTTCGTCGACTTCCAGACGTGCTGCGAGCCGACGTAGATGACGCGCGGATCGGTCGGCGCCATCACAATCGGGAACGTCCACTGGAAGCGCTCCGTGATGTCGGCGGATGCGTAGCCCATCGGGTTGTCGGGATACGGATTGATCTCGCGCTCTTCCCCCGTGCGGCGGTCGAGGCGCGTCAGCAGTCCGCCGTAGCTGCCCGCGTAGTAGATGTCGGGATTGCGCGGGTCGCTCGCGATGTAGCCGCTTTCGCCGCCGCCGACCGAATAGAACACCTGATCCGATCCGCCGCCCGAGCCGCCTGGTCCGCCCTGCGCCGCAACGCTCGAGACGCACGCGGTGCTGTTGTCCTGCTGCGCCCCGCACACGTGATACGGCACGTGCTTCGTCGTGATGACGTGATAGAACTGGGCCGTCGGCATCGTCTCCGCGGTCCAGGTTTCGCCGCCGTTCACCGAGACGTTCGCGCCGCCATCGTTTGCTTCGATCATCCGCTTCGGGTCGTCAGGCGCAATCCACATGTCGTGGTTGTCGCCGTGCGGCGGCCGCAGTGTCGTCCATGTCTTGCCGCCGTCCGTCGACTTGTGGAAGTTGACGTTCAGCTCGTATACGAGGTCTTTGTCCTTCGGGTCCGCGAAAACGCGGGTGTAGTAGAACGCGCGCTGCCGCAGGTCGCGCCGGTCCGTCACCTTCGTCCACGTCGCGCCCGCATCGTCGGATCGGAAGAAGCCGCCGTCCTCGGCCTCGATTTGCGCGTACACGCGATTCGAGTCGGCGCCGGAGACAGACAGTCCCGTCTTGCCGATCATCGGAGCCTTCGGCAATCCGGCGTTGTGCGTGAACTCGGTCCAGTGATCGCCGCCGTCGGTGGACTTGTAGAGTCCCGAGCCCGGAACGCCACTCCACATGCCCC
>DASQHH010000238.1:0-3643 GCA_035632195.1 Vicinamibacterales bacterium | reverse complement strand
CGCTCGCTCATGCGGATCTCGGTCAGGCCGCCGGCGAGCGTTTCGGTGACGACGTCCGTGACCAGTGTCGCGATCCGCGCCGAAGCGGAGGTGCCGAGAATCGCGACCGGCTCGCGCGGCAGATCGTCCGCCGTCAACAGCCCCGCGCGCGTCGCGTCGTCGATGTCGTGATTGACGTACGCGATCAGATCCGCCACGCGCATGATCTGGCCCTCGATCGTGGCGGAGCGGAGTTCGCTCGACATGCCGACCGGGGCTCCGGACTTCCCTTTCGAATGTTTCGCAATCCCGTCGCGCACTTCCCACGTCAGGTTCAGGCCGCGGCCGTCGTTTTCCAGCTGGTCGACGATGCGGAGGCTCTGCTCGTAATGGTTGAAGCCGCCGGGCATGAGCCGGCTGATGACGCGCTCTCCGGCGTGGCCGAAGGGTGTGTGACCGAGATCGTGGCCGAGGGCGATCGCCTCGGTCAGCTCTTCGTGCAGCCGGAGCACCTTCGCGATCGTGCGGGCAATCTGTGAGACCTCCAGCGTGTGCGTCAGGCGCGTCCGATAGTGGTCCCCTGCCGGGGCGAAGAACACCTGCGTCTTGTGCTTCAACCGCCGGAACGCCTTGCAGTGGATGATGCGGTCGCGATCGCGCTGGAACGCCGGCCGGACGTCGTCTTCCTTCTCGGGGCGGAGCCGCCCGCGCGAGTCGGCGCTCTTGGCCGCCTGCGGCGCGAGGATCTCGCGCTCCCGCTTCTCGAGCTCCTCGCGGAGCGTCACAGCAGCTCTCCGAGAAAGCTGGTGCCGTGCTCCAGCGGGCCGACGCCGAAGACATCCGCGAGGGTCTGACCGAGATCCGCGAACGTCCTGCGCGTGCCAAGATCCGCGCCGGCGCGAACGCGGGCGCCGGCGACGATGAGCGGCACGTACTCGCGCGCGTGATCGGTGCTGGCGGTCGTGGGATCGTTGCCGTGATCGGCCGTGACGACGAGCAGGTCGTCGCCGCGCAGCCGAGGAAGAATCGCGGCGAGCCGGCCGTCGAACCGCTCGAGGTTCGCGGCGTAGCCGGCCACGTCGTTGCGATGGCCGAACTGCGTGTCGAAGTCGACCAGGTTGGTGAAAATCAGGCCGCGGTCGACAGCCGCCATCTGACGCTCGACTTCGTCCATGCCGTGGTCGTCGCTCTTCGTGTGGATTGCGGTCGTGATGCCGCGTCCGGCGAACAGATCTTCAATCTTGCCGATGGCGACGACCGGCTGAGACGCGGCCGTCAGGCGATCGAGCAGCGTCTCGCCGCGCGGCGGCAGCGCGTAGTCGCGCCGGTTCGTCGTGCGCTTGAAACTGCCCGGCGGGCCCACGAACGGACGCGCGATCACGCGTCCGACGCCCAGCCCTTCGCCGACGAGGCGATACGCGATCTCGCACGCCCGGTACAGCTCCGGGATCGGCACGATCTCCTCGTGCGCGGCGATCTGAAAGACGCTGTCAGCCGACGTGTAGACGATGAGCGCGCCCGTCCGGAGGTGTTCGGCGCCGAGCTCGTCGATGATCGCCGTCCCGGAAGCCGCCTTGTTGCCGAGGACGCCGCGGCCCGTCTCGCGGGCGAAGACGTCGAGAATGTCTTTCGCGAATCCGTTCGGAAAGACCGGGAACGGGCGTTCGAGCACGATGCCCATCATCTCCCAGTGTCCGGTCACCGAATCCTTGCCCGCCGATGCCTCGGCCATCCGTCCCACCGCAGCGCCCGGCTTCGGCGCGGGCGGCGCTCCGCCGAGCTGTGCGACGCGGCCGAGCCCGAGCGCCCGCAGCGTCGGCAGCTTCAACGGAATGCGGCGCGCGATGTTGCCGATGGTGTCGCTGCCCTGGTCGCCGTAGGCCGCCGCGTCGGGCAGCTCGCCGATCCCGACGCTGTCCATCACGATCACGAGCGCGCGGCGAAACGGGGGCATCACAGAGGCGGAGCGCCGACGCCCTCAGGCATGCGAGAAGTAATTCGCGACAGGCTTCGGCGTCCTGATCGCGGCAATCGCGTGCTTGAAGATCAGCTGGTCGACGCCGTTCTGGTCCAGGATGACCGCGAAGCGATCGAAATTCTTGATGCGCCCCTCGATCTCCATGCCGTCCATCATGCGGACGGTGACGGTCAGCCGCTCGCGCCGGACGTAGTTGAGGAACACGTCCTGGATGTTCGGCTGCGCGGCGGGAGCGGTCGCTTTCTTGACGGGAGAGTCAGCGGGCATGGAGTCGCTCGGACTTTGTCTCGAGGAAGCGGGTGACACGATCGACGGTGGACGGCGACGAGCCGGGGCCGTCGAACCACGTTAGATTAGGTTCTTTTCGGAACCAGATCAACTGGCGCCGTGCGTAGCGGCGGTTCTCCTGCGTGATGAGCGCGCGCGTGGCTGGTTCGTCCCGCACGCCGTGCAGGTGCTCGAGCGCCTGGCGGTAGACGAGCCCTCCGAACGGCCGCGCGTCCTCCGGAATCCCACGGCCGAGCAGTGTGCGGATCTCGTCGAGCAGCCCGCGATCGAACTGTTCGTCGACGCGGCGCTTCACCCGCTCCGAGATCGCCGCCGCGGGCAGTCGGAGCGCTACGGGAACGACCTCCACGTCCGGAATGGGCGACGCCGTCTCGGCGAAGTGCTCGGTCAGGGGCCGGCCGGTCAGAAAATACACTTCGAGCGCGCGGACCATCCGCTTCACGTCGCGCGGCTGAATCCGCAGCGCCGAAGGCGGATCGACGCGCTTCAGCAGGCGGTGAAGAAACGGCGCGCCGCGGCGCCCGGCGATCGATTCGAGCCGGCCGCGAAGCGCCTCGTCCCGCCCGGGACCGGGAAAGAGGCCACGCGTCAGCGCGCGGTAGTAGAAGCCGGTGCCGCCGACGAGAATCGGCGTCCGGCCGCGGGCGATGATCTCGCGCATGCACGCCGCCGCGTCGCGGGCGAATTGGGCCGCGGTGTACTCCGCCGTCGGCTCGGCGATGTCGATGAGATGATGCGGGATGCCGCCGCGCTCCGCCGGCGGCACCTTGTCGGTGCCGATGTCGAAGCCGCGATAGACGGCGGTTGAATCGCAGTTAATGATCTCGCCGCCGTAGCGGTGCGCGAGCGCGATGCCGAGCGCGCTCTTCCCTGTCGCCGTCGATCCCAGGACGGCAATCAGCGGCATGCGGTCACGCGGACGATCACGTACACGACGAACACAACGAGCACGATCAGCAGGCCGCGCCGCTGGTTTCTTGTGGGGCTCCGCCCCACACCCCGGCTCCTCGCTCGCGGGGGCCCCTTGCCCCGCTCCGCTTCGTCGCGGGCGCGCGCGTGCGCGCCGTTACGACTCATTGGCGCGGGGGAACCTCGTTGTAGAAGAACGTGACGGTGAAGAATGCTCTCTCGTCCGGATACGCGGCCGGAATCGGCTGCGTGGGGTTGGTCGCCATCAGGGCGCCGAACGCAGCGTTGTTGAACGCGTCGATCGGACACGGGCCGACGACGGTCACGTCGGTGAGCGCGCCGGTCTTGTGGACGTTGAACGAGATCGCAACGTGGCCCTTCGTTCCGAGCATCGCCTCGTACGGCAGGATGGCGTACCAGTTGCGCTTCAACTGCGCGATGAAGCGGTTCAGCCACGGACCGAACTCCACGCCTTTGGTGTCGAACTGG
>DASQHH010000237.1:0-5590 GCA_035632195.1 Vicinamibacterales bacterium | reverse complement strand
GACGTCGGGCGGTGTGATGAGGCGGTCGATCGACTCGTACACGACGAGCGCCGCGAGGACCAGCAGCACCGCGCCGTTCGCCTGGCCGCTCAGCACCTCCGCCCGGCGCCGCCCGTAGGTGAACGACGCGCCCCCGGGACGCTGCACGTAGCGGATGACGACGAGCGACAGCGCGAGCGCGCCGGCGTCCGTGAGCATGTGCGCGGCGTCGGACAGCAGCGCCAGGGAGTGCGCGACGATGCCGACGACCACCTCGAGCGCCATGAACGCGACGATGAGCACGAAGGCGATCGTCAGGTAACGTGCGTCCGCGTCCGCGCTGAGCGTGTGCACGTGCCCGGCATGGTCGTGCCCGTGGCCGTGGCCGTGGCCGTGGTGATGGTGCTCGTGCCCGCTGTGGTCGTGATGGTCGTGGTCGTGCGCCACTTCCCTCATTGTGCATGACCGATGAAATTCCGTGCGATAAGGGGCAGGGAAATTGGCCGGTGTGGCCAATGGACTAGCTCGGCCGTAACTTACATTCTTGTATGCACTTATGGTGGCCAGCCAAACGCCATTTCGTCCGACAATAAAGGCGTGACCCAGACCTCAGCCGCCCCCCGCCCGCGGATTCTGGTCGTCGACGACGAGCCGCCCATGTGCACGCTCCTCGAGCGCGTGCTGAGCGAGGCCGGCTACGATGCCGTCTCAGCCACGAGCGGCCCCGATGCCATCGAGCTGATGAAGACGCGCGGACCGTTCGCACTGGTCGTCGCCGACGTCATGATGCCTGGGATGACCGGGGACGAGCTGGTGATGCAGCTGCGCCGCGCCGAGCCGGATCTGAAGATCCTCTACCTCACCGGGTACGTCGATCGCCTGTTCGAAAAGAAGGAACACCTCTGGGAAGACGAGGCCTTTCTCGAGAAGCCGACGAAGCCCGAAGGCGTCCTGGAAGCCGTCTCGCTGCTACTGTCCGGCCGTATTTCCCCCGCCGCCTGAGAGCCCCGGCCCGTACAGCGCGCGTCCGGCATGGACGCCGGTATGCACGCCGCGCTCGACCGTCACCGCGCCGTTGACGATGACCGTCTCGATGCCGACCGGATACTGATGCGGTTTGTCGTATGTCGCCGTGTCCGCGACGGTCTTCGGATCGAAGACGACGACGTCGGCGAAGTAGCCCTCTTTGATCGTCCCGCGATTCGGGATCTTCATCTGCTGCGCGGCAAGGCTCGTCATCTTCCGGATCGCCTCTTCGAGCGGCAGCACCTTCTCGTCTCTCACGTAGTGCCCGAGGATGCGCGGGAACGTTCCGTACGACCGCGGATGCGGCTGCCCGGCGCCGAGTGGACCGTCCGGCCGGATCGCCGACGAATCGGTCCCCACGCTCACCCATGGAAAGCGCATCGCCGTCTTCACGTCGTCCTCGGACATCATGTGGAACATCGCGCCGATCTGTCCTTCGTACTCGACCAGCAGTGCGAACAGGTTGTCCCAGTTCTCCTTGTGACGCTCGGCCGCGATCTCCGACAGGCGCTTGCCGACGATGGACTGATCCTTCTCCTGGGGCACCGAGGCGATCTGAATCCCCTCGAACGTTGATCCCATGAGCAGATTCTCGACGTCGGTGTTCGCCTCGATGTCGCGCCGCATCTTCGCGCGCTCCGACGGATTGCGGAGCCGCTCGAGCATCTGGTCGCGCCCCCCTTCCTGCGCCCAGCCGGGAAGGACGGCGTTCAGATTCGTGCCGCCGGCGGTATACGGATACTGGCACGCGGTGACGTCGACGCCGCTCTTCTGCGCCGCCTCGACCTCCGCGCGGATCTGATCCATCTGCCCCCAGTTCGCCTTCGCGCCGATCTTCAGGTGGTATACGACGACCGGCAGCTTCGCCTGGCGTCCGATGTCGATCGCTTCGCCGATGGCTTCCTTCACGCGGAAGCTCTCGCCGCGCACATGCGAGATGTAGACGCCGCCGTATCGCGACGCGACTCGTGCCAGCGCGATGAGCTCCGGCGTTTTCGTGTACGACGCAGGCGGATAGATGAGCGCCGTCGCGAAGCCGAACGAGCCCTGCTGCATCGCGCGCTCGAGGATGTCCTCTTCGCGCTTCAGCTCCTCGGCCGTCGGGTCGCGCGCGTCCATTCCGAGCACCTGCTCGCGGATCTGCGCGATCGGCGCGAACGAGCCGAGGTTGATCGACGTTCCCCGGTCCTGCAGCGTCTTGAGATAGCCGCCGAAGCCCGTCCAGTCGAAGCCGCGGCGCGCCTTGAACTGCGCCATCTGATCGCCGATCCAGAGCGCCGGCGTGCTTCCCTCGCCGATGATTTCCGTCGTGATGCCCTGGCGGATGTGGCTTTCGCCGTTGCCGTCGGTCAGGAGCGTCGTGCCGGATTGCCCCTGGACGTCGATGAAGCCAGGAGCGACCACCTTTCCGCTCGCATCGACCGTCCGCTTCGCGGCGTCGTACACGTTGCCGATCGCGACAATGCGGTCCTTGATGATCGCGACGTCGGCGCGGCGCGCTGGTGCGCCCGTGCCGTCGATCACGTCGCCGTTTCTGATGACGAGGTCGTAGTGCGGCGGCCCGCATGCGATGGCCGAGAGCGCGAGACACGCGGCGATGATGGAACGCATGGTCTGCTCCGGAAGAATCTTTAGCGCGACCGCGCGATGCAGTGACATTCGAGTAGGCCTTAGTCCTGATGGAGCGCGCGCGCCGGCTCGAACAGCGCCGCCCGCAGCGCCGGCGCCGCCGTCGCGGCCATCGTGGCAACGGCCACGGCGGCAGCCGATCCTAGCAGCACCGCGAGGTCGCCGGGCCGGACGCCGTAGACGTAGCGGCCGATCACGGCGCCGGTCCACCAGGCGAGCAGCAGGCCGCCGGCGATTCCCGCCGCGGCCGTGCGCGCGCCGTCGGCGGCGATGATCCAGAACACGCGTTCACGCGAGGCGCCGAGCGCCTGCCGAATCGCCATCTCGCTGGTGCGCTGCGATACGACGTAGGCCAGGACGCCGAAGACGCCGACCGTCGCGAGCACGAGCGCTGCGACGCCGAACGCCGTCATCAGCCACATGCCGAGCCGTTGCCGCTCGAGCGATGCGGCAATCCGCCCCTGCATCGTCCCCGCGTCGACCGCCGCCCGCGGCTCCACGGCGCGCAGCGCCGCGACGAATTCAGGCGCGCGCCGCTCGGGATGGCCGTCCGCCGTCGTCACCACGACCGACATCCGCGCGAGGCCCCCATACTGCACTTTCGGGACATAGACGACCGGCTCGGGCGCGACCGTCAGCGCGGCGTACTGCACGTCCGCCGCGACGCCGACGACCGTCACGGGATCGTCCATCACCTGCTGGCCGACGATGCGATGGTGGAGGTCCTTCACGACTTCGCGGAGCGGATCGCGGTCCCCGAGAAACCGGCGGACGAACGCCTGGTTGACGATGACGACCGGCGTCGAGTCCCTCGAGTCCTGCGCCGTGAACGGGCGGCCGGCGGTGAGCCGGATGCCCATCGCCTCGAAGAAGCCGGGCGTGATCATCCGGATGCGCGCGTTCGGACGCTGATCCGGCGGGATGTCGGGGCGGCTGACGATGTCCACGAACGTCGTCGAATCCCACTCGTGCGCGAGCGGCAGCGACGAGGCGGCGGCGACGCGTGTCGCGCCTGCCGCGCGGAGCGCGGCATCGGCGCTCTGCAGCCACGCGCTCATCTGCGCGCTCCCCGTGTAAGGAATCGGCAGGACGGCGTCCAGTACGAGCCGGCCCTGCGGATCGAAGCCGGGATCGGCGTGCGCCAATCGCCAGTAGCTCTGGACCAGTCCCGACGCGCCCGCGACCAGCGCGAGCGTCACCGCCAGTTCCGCGACGACGAACGACGCGAGGATCCGCCGGATCGCGCGCGACCCGTGGACGCTGCGCCCTCCACCGTTCATGAGCGACGCGACGTCCGTTCCCGCCAGCCGCAGTCCCGGAACGAGGCCGACGATGAGGCCCGTGACGATCACGAGCAGCATCACGAACACGACGACGTGCCAATCGAACGTCAGGCCGTTCAGCCTTGGAAGGCGTGACCCGCCGAGGCGGACGAGGATGCGGACGCCCGCGTACGCGATCGCGAGTCCCAGCGCGCCGGCTGCGAGCGACAGCGTTAGCGACTCGCCGACCAGGTGCGCGACCAGGCGGCCGCGGCTGGCGCCCAGCGCGGCACGGACCGCGAATTCGCGCGCGCGGCCGGCGCTGCGCGTCAGCATCAGGTTCGTCACGTTGGCCGCCGCCAGCGCGAGCAGCAGTCCGGTCGCACCGAACAGAATCACCAGCACGCCGCCCAGGTCGCCGACCGTCGCTTCGAGCAGCGGCGTCAGCCTGAACGCGCGATCTTTGTCCTGATCGGGATACTTCTTTCCGAGCGCGTCCATCGTCGCCTTCATCGGCTGTTCGAGCGCGGCCGGCGTGACCCCGGCCTTCAGCCGGACGTAGCCGTCGAACGCGTGGCCGATCGTCGGCTGCCAGTACTGGTTGATCCAGGCGTCGGCGCCGGCGGGCACGTCGAAGGATGCGGGCGCCACGCCCACGACGCGCGCCGGCACATCTTTGAGTCCGATCGACGTCCCGACGATGGCGGCATTCGCGCCGAACGCAGACGTCCACAGCGCGTGCGACAGCACGACGACCGTCGGCGCGCCCCGGACGTCGTCGGCCTCCACGATGCCTCGGCCGAGCAGCGGCGGAACGCCGAAGAGGTCGAAGAACTGCGGGCTGACGCCGTACGCGACGATGGGCCGCGCGTCGGCGCCGCTCGCAATGGTGACGTCGAACCGCTGCGTCGTGGCGGCAGCGGCGATGCCGGAGGAGGCCTTCTGCAGCTCCGCCAGCTCCTCCGTGGCGACGAGTCCGATCGTGAAGCGCCCGTTCGGAAAAAACGTGTGGACCGAGTAGAGATCACCCGCGCGCGGATACGGCAGCGGGGTCAGCAGCGCCGCGTTCACCGTCGAGAAGAGCGCCGTCGACGCAGCAATGCCCAGCGCGAGCGTGCCGGCCGCGGCGAGCGCGAACGCGGGTCGGCGCACGAGACTCCGCATGGGCGGCAGTTTACTGCTTTCGGACGCGCCTCAACGGTCCCCTGCATACCCGACGCTGTCCACGATTCGTTTGACGGTGTCCTGCACCTCCGGCGTCGACGGGCCAAGCGTCTCGAGCAGTGCGGAGCACACGCTCGAACCGTACACGACATCGACGTATTGCTGGATTCTGGGCGTGTCGCCGATCTCGAACCACAAGCGGCGATCGCTGTCTTCGTGGATGGTCTGGATGTGGCCGAAGACCGCCTTGATGCGCGACTTGTGATCGGACCAGCTCCCGATGTGGAACGAGCGGATCGAGACGTTGCTGCCGTCTTCAGCGCGCGCGAGGCCGTCGGCATCGTCGACGTGCCAGGCGACGGGAACGGCGACGCGACAGGCGTCGTGCATGAAGACCTGCCAGCCGCCTTTCAACGACAGATTCGTGTCCGGCACTCTGACTTCCTGCGGACGTTCGGGACCTTGCGCGAAGGCTGGGCGGCCGAGAAGCGCGTACGCCAGCACTGCCGAGCAGCAGCAGAGACGCATCA
>DASQHH010000236.1:0-9764 GCA_035632195.1 Vicinamibacterales bacterium | reverse complement strand
CACGGTCCTCGACGCCGGCTGCGGCGGCGGACGGACGATTCAGAAGCTCTCGGTCATGACGAGCGGACACGTCAGCGGCGTCGACTACTCGGACGCGAGCGTCGCCGCCGCCCGGCGGACCAATGCCGAAGCGATTGCGGCAGGGCGAGTCGACGTTCAACAGGCTGGCGTTTCGCATCTGCCATTCGCCGACGCTACGTTCGATCTCGTTACTGCCGTGGAAACGCACTACTACTGGCCCGACCTCGTCGAGGACCTGCGCGAAATCCGCCGGGTGCTCAAACCGGGCGGACAGCTCCTGATCATCGCCGAGACCTATCGCCGTGAAGCCGTAGCGGCCGCACTCGTGGGGCCGGTCATGGGTCTTCTCGGCGGCTCGTATCTGACGGCGAATCAGCACCGCGATGCGCTGACCGCGGCGGGCTTCGGCGATGTCACGGTCAGCGAGGAGACGCGGAAAGGCTGGATCACCGTTTGCGGGACCCGGACGTCGAACGCGTAAGATGGTGACCCTGATGAAATGCATGAAATGCGGATCGGAGAGAGTGGTCCCGCGGGCACGCGTCATCGACCGCGGCAATGCCAGCGTCACGGACAGCGTCCGCGTGGGTGTCGCGCGAAACCCGGACGCGATCCTCTTCAAAGACTATGAGGTCGCGAACCTCAATGCGCGCGTCTGTGGCGACTGCGGCCACGTCGAACTGTTCGTCGACGAGGGTCTGTCGATGTTCCAGGCGTTCGTGCACGGCCGGGACCTGCCGTAACGACCGGAGATGTCGATGGATCGAGACGCCGCTCTCGCGTTCTACGAAAAACTGGTCGCGACGCACCCACGCGCTGAACTGAAGGGCGCCACGGTTCCGCACACATCGCTGAACGGCCACATGTTCAGCGCGCTGCACAAGAACGGCACCGTAGCGCTCCGGTTGCCGTCACCGGACCGCGAAGCCTTCCTGAAGAAATACAGGACGAAGCCGGCCGCGCATTACGGCGTCGTGCAGCCGGAGTACGTCGTCGTTCCGGACGCATTGCTGAAGAAGACCGCGGAGCTTAAGCCGTACTTCAAGCGCTCCGTTGAGTACGTCAGCTCGCTGAAGCCGAAGAAGAAGTAACTCGAGCCCATGAACCGGCGTCAATGGTTGAGCGTGGCATCCGCAGGCGCGATGGGATTGATCGCGCGCGCGCGAGCTGCGTCCGAGTCCCGCCAGGATCGCATCCGCCGCATCGTCCGCGCCTACGACGAACAGGGATTTCACCGCACCGGGAGCGCGGTCGATGGCGCGTCTGCGGACTGGCTGCGCGACGAGGTGACGCAGACAGGGCTGACGCCTGCGCTCGAATCGTTCCCGCTGCAGCGAGTGGACGTCGTCTCCGCGTCGGTCGCCGTCTCGGGACGGCGCATGGATGGTGTGCCGCTTTTCGATGCCGGTTTCACCGGCGAAGGCGGGATCCGCGGACGGCTTGGGCGGCTCGAGGCCGATGCCGAGATCGGCCTTGCGGAAACACGCCCGAACGCTGCCGGTACGGGCCCGCTCGGCGACGCCCGGCGGCAGAACCGCCTGAAAGCCATCGTCTGCATCACGCACGGCGCGCGGCCGGGACTTTGCCCGAGCAACGCCGACTCGTTTCTGCAGCCGTTCGGTCCTCCAGTCCTGCAGGTCGCCAGCGAGGACGCGACCTGGCTGAGCGAACAGGCCTCCCAGCGCGCCGACGTACAGTTGATCGCGCAGGTCCGGCGCACCGCCGCCGACGCGTTCAACGTGACGGCGACCCTGGCGGGCGTTGATACCACGCTTGCGCCGCTCATCATCATGACGCCGAGGAGCGGATGGTACCGGTGCGCGAGCGAGCGGGCGGGCGGTATCGCGTGCTGGCTCGAGCTGATGCGCGTGCTGCGTGATGCGCGGCCGCCTCGTGACGTGCTGTTCGTCGCATCGAGTGGACACGAGCTCGGCCACCTCGGCATCAATGCGTTTATCGATAGGCGCCCCGGGATCGTGGCCCGGAGTGCTGCATGGATTCACCTCGGCGCCAACGTCGGTGCCGCCGCCATCGCACCGGGTCAGGGCAGCACGGTTCAGGCGTCGGACGATGAGCTCGAGGGGACGCTGGCGAAGGCGATGGATGCGAAAAGCCTGGCGATCGGCACGCGGACGCCGCGCGGCCGCGTCCCGGGCGGCGAGGCCGAGGCGGTCCATCGCGGCGGCGGCCGATACGTGTCGATCATCGGAGCGAACGAGCTGTTTCACAACCCGCTCGACACTGGCGCTGCCGCGGTCGACGCATCGACGGTCGACCGCTTCGTCGACGCCATCGCGGGCGTCGCGCAGACGCTCGCGTCGCGATAGGATTCCCGCGTGACGGCGCGTCGCAGCAGCGTCATCGACGCCTGGCGGACGAACAACCGCGTGACGACGGAGCTCGTTCGAGGGCTGCCGGCGTCGCTGTGGAATGCGCCGGTTCCCGGATCCCGGCGGACTGTCCGCGCGATCGCCGCGCACTTCCACAATTCGCGCTGCATGTGGATCAAGACGCTCGGACGCGAGCACGGCGTCAAGACGCCGGCGCGCGTGGATTATCGTCGCGCATCGCCGCGCGAGGTCGCGTCCGCGCTGAAGCGGAGCAGCGCCGGTATGGAGGCGATACTCGAGCTCGGCATCGCAGCAGGCGGACGCGTGCCGCCGTCGAAGGGCTACTTCTGGCGCAATCTCGACCTCGACGTCGCCTTCGTGCTGACGTACTTCGTTGCGCACGAGGCGCACCACCGCGGCCAGCTCGTGATGCTCGCGCGGCAGGCCGGGAAGCGTCTGCCGCGGAAGGTCACCGACGGGCTGTGGCAATGGCGATTGCGATGACCGGGAAACGTCAGCGCCAAATCATCGCGTTTCTCGCGGCGAGCGCCGACGGCTACATCGCGCGGCCGGACGGCGACATCGAGTGGCTCACCCGCATTCCGAGAAAGTCGGACTACGGCATGCGCGCGTTCCAGGCTTCGGTCGACACGATCCTGATGGGCCGCGGCACCTACGACTGGGGCGTCGAGTACTTCCGCAAGTCAGGGAAACAACCGCGATTCGACGCCAGTCCGGTCCACTATGTCTTCTCCCGGAATCCGCCGGAGAATCCCGCTCCCGGGGCGACGTTCGTGTCCGACGATGTGGCGGCGTTTGCCGAGCGCCTGCGATCGACGCCCGGCAAGAACATCTGGATGATGGGCGGCGGCGGGCTCATCGCGTCGTTCCTCGACGCCGGGCAGATCGACGAGTTCGACATCCACCTGATGCCGGTCCTTATCGGCGAAGGCATTCCGATCGTCGCGGCGCGGCATCGCGACATCCCGCTGACGCTGATCGCGTCGCAGAAGTATCCCGACGGCGTCGTCCGCGTTCGGTACGCGATTGCGCGCGGATCATCGGGGAAGCGGATACACACGCGGCGCGGGTAGGCCGTTCCCATGCAGAACACATCCGCTGGCCTCTCGCTCGGATTCCCCATCGTGTGCTCCGTCGCCATGTTGGATCGGGCGTTGCTGTGGTCCAGTGCCATGAGCGGCAGCAAAATCGATTTCATTTCGTCCTATTGCGACCGGTGGTGCGAGCGCTGCGGCTTCACCAATCGCTGCGCCGTGTACGAGTGCACGATCGCGATTGAGATGTGCGAAGACGTTCGGGACGGCATCGAGCTCGTGATCGGGTCGCACGCCGCGGAGGCACTGTCCGCTCAGGCTCCGTCCGAGCGCGAGCTGGAGGAGTACCGCCGCGCGAAGCAGAAGCAGGACGCGCGCATCGCGGCGCTGCCGCTCTCACGAATGGCCGACGTGTACCGGTCGCGCGCTGTCGATTGGGTGAACGCGCACCGCGAAGCGCTGGATGCGCATCCCGATCTCATCGTTCGAGACGCCTTCGCCGTCGTGTCGTGGGACACGTTCTTCATCGGGGCGAAAATCCATCGCGCACTGCACGGCCGCGACCGCCGTCAACACGGCGAGGACCTCGGCGACGACGATCCCGTACAGAACGACTGGAACGGATCGGCGAAGGTCGCGCTCATCTCAATCGCGCGTTCCGCGGACGCGTGGAGGGCGCTCGGCAGCGCAACGGGCGACGCGGCGGCGTCGGCCCTCGGCGACGCGCTGGATCACCTCCGGCGCACGCTGGCGGACGCGTTCCCCGACGCGATGGCGTTCATGCGTCCCGGCTTCGACGACCCGGCCGAACGGGGCGGAGACCATGCGGTGATCGTACGACCTCGATGACGGAGTCGAGGATTCTGCGACGCGTTCGGCAGCGCTGTCTCGCGATGCCCGAGACGAGCGAGGCCGCATCGTGGGGCCATCCGAACTTCCGCGCCGGCCGCAAGACGTTCGCCGCGTTCGAGACGATCAAAGGCCGTCCGTCGATTGCATTTCGTCTGAATCCGACCGACGTCGACCTGCTGCTGCGGCGGAAGGGATTCTTCGCGACGCCGTACGGTCAGAGCCGCTGGGTCAGCGTCTGGGTCGATCGTCCGGTGAACTGGCGCCTTGTGAGCCGATTGCTCGAACAGAGCTATCGCGTGGTGGCGCTCAAACGGATGATCGCTGCGCTCGAATCCGTCAGGAAGCGCTGTTAAGCCTGCGACGGCGAAGCGTTGTTCCGCACGAGCTCGCCGATCGCGGACGCGAACGTGTCGATTTCCTCGAGCGTCGTGTAGACGTTCGGCGTCACGCGCAGCCCCTGGTAATCGGTCCGCTTGATCGACGCCGTGATGATGCGGTACTTCGACCACAGGAAGTCGTACGCCTTAGCCGGGTCGACGCCGGTGCTGACGTTGTAGAGGCCCCACGCTTGCTCCGGCTCGCGGCTGTTCAGGATCTTCACGCCGGGCAGCTTCTCGACCTTCGTCGCCCAGCGCTCGTTCAGATATCGCAGGCGCGCCGACTTCCGCTCGACACCAATCGACTGATGGAACGCCAGCGCTTCGGCAATCGCGTTGTGGTTCGCGGCGGGGTGCGTGCCGATCTCCTCGAACTTGCGGATGTCGTTTGCCTTGTTCGCGTTGGCCGGCGTCAGCGGCCACAGCTTCGCGATGTTCTCGCGGCGCACGTAGAGGAAGCCCGTGCCGACCGGCGCGAGCAGCCATTTGTGCAGCGAGCAGCCGTAGAAGTCGCACTCGAGGTCCGTCATCTTGAACGGGAAATGCGCGAACGCGTGCGCGCCGTCGACGATCGTCAGGATGCCGCGCTGGCGCGCCATGCGCGCGATGTCGCGGACGGGGAACAGCTGCCCGGTCAGGTTCGTGATGTGGCAGATGTGGATGACCTTCGTCCGCGGCGTGATCGCGCGCGTGATGCGATCGGTCAGGTCCGCCAGGTTCTTCGTCGGGACCGGGAACTGGATCTTCGTCACCTCGATCCGGTCGCGGCGCACGCGCTGGTCCCACGTGTCCAGCATCCGTCCGTAGTCCTGGTCGGTCGTCACGACGTGATCGCCGGCTTTGAGGTCGAGCCCCAGCTGCGCGATCTGGAGCGCCTCGCTGGCGTTCCGCGTGATGGCGACCTCCTCGGCGTCGCAGCCGATTTCGGCCGACAGCTTCCGCCGGACCTGCTCGACGTTCGGCTCGAGCTGGTTCCACATGAAGAGCACGGGCGCCTGGTTCGAGATGTCCAGATACCGCTTCAGCGCTTCGTGGACGACGCGCGGGCTCGGGCAGGTGTAGCCGTTATTGAGGTTGATGATCGTGCGATCCAGCGTGAACGCCTGCTGGATGTCGCGCCAGTACCCCTCGTCCGCAGCCACGGCCGCGGCGGAGCGATCCGCGACCGCCGCCGAGGCGGACAGCGTGCGTTCGAGCCAGTCCGATTTCAGCGCGGCGGCGCCGACGGCCGCAGCCGGAAGAACCTGTCGCAGGAAGTCGCGCCGGCCGTTCATGTCAGCCTCCTTATGGACGAGGTCAGGTCGAGGACGCCCGATCATAGCCGCTTACCGATCGGTACGAAGCGTACTATGATCGGGCTGTTCCCCCTTCTTCCGGAGGCGACTTTGATCAAAGCGATCGGAACGGCTCTGATGGTCATCGGTACGTGCACGGCGGCGGCGCCGGCCTCGGCGCAGGACCTGTTCGGGCCCATTTCGGGCGGCGTCGGCTATCAGCTCACCAACCGCAGCATCGCCGGCAGCGATTCGGTGACGTTTCCGCTGGGCTTCGACGTCTTCGTCGGCGCGCCGATGACGAGCAGCCCCTGGGGCATCAACGCCGACCTGTCATGGAACCGGCACACGGACAGCAGCAACGGCGCCGACGTCGTCGACAGCATCCTCGGGATCGGCGCCGGCCCGACGTACCGTCCGGCGTCGACGGACAGCGTCGTCCTGCAGGCGCTGATCGGGATCGATCATGAATCGTTCTCGCTCGGCACCGTGACGAGCTCCAGCAACGCCATGATGGTGCAGCCCGGCGTCATTTTCATGTTTCCGATCAGCGACTATCATGCGTTCGCCGGCGTGCATTTCCGCCACGTGTTCGGCGACCAGAGCGCGAACGCGTTCGTGTTCAACGTCGGCATCGAGTTCGTCCCACGCAAGTAACGCGTGCCGAAGCTCGTCGTCCGCAGCTTCGGCGTGTCGCTCGACGGGTTCGGCGCGGGGCCGCGCCAGAGCCTCGAGCAGCCGCTCGGCGTCAACGGCCCGGACCTGATGGCGTGGTTCTTCCCCACGCGCGTGTGGCGGCAGATGCAGGCGCAGCCGGACGGTGAAACCGGCGTCGACAACAGCATGGCGGAGCTCGGCTTCGCCGGCTTCGGCGCCTGGATCCTCGGCCGCAACATGTTCGGACCCGTTCGCGGCGCATGGCCGGACGACGCGTGGAAGGGATGGTGGGGCGACGAGCCGCCGTACCACGTGCCGACGTTCGTCCTGACGCACCACCCGCGGCCGCCGCTGACGATGAAGGGCGGGACGGTGTTTCACTTCGTCACGGGCGGGATCGACGAGGCGTGGACGCGGGCGCGGGAAGCGGCCGGCGGACGCGACGTCCGGCTGGGCGGCGGCGTATCGACCATCCGCCAGTTCGTGGAGGCCGGCCTGCTCGACGAGCTGCATCTGGCGATCAGGCCCGTTCTGCTCGGTACGGGCGAGAACCTGATGGCGGGCATCGACATGCGCGCGCGCGGGTATGAATGCGTCCAGTACGTCGCCGGCGAGCGCGCGATGCACGTCTTCCTGCGGCGGGCGGTGTGATGTAATCTGACCTGCCTGAGGTGCCTATGAACCGTCGCCCGTCCACGGCCCTCGCCTGTCTCGTCGCGCTCCTGGCGTCCGCTTCACTTTCCGCTCACCATTCCGTCGTTGCCTACTACGACACCAATACGCAGCTGACGCTGAAGGGCAGCGTGACGAAGATCGAGTGGACGAACCCGCACGCGTTCGTCTATCTCGACGTGCGCGACGAGGGCGGCAAGGTGACGAACTGGGCCGTCGAGACCGACAGCCCCAACGTCCTCAGCCGCGCCGGCTGGTCGAAGACGACGCTCAAGATCAACGACGAGATCACGGTGATCGGGTATCCGGCGAAGAAGCAGGCAACGGGGCTCCGGCTCGTGACGCTGTCGCTGGCCGACGGCCGGAAGCTGAAGGGATAGCGATGCGCCGCCTCGTCTTGCTGTTGGCCGTCGCAGGAGCCGCGCTCGGAGCGAGTCCGGGGGGCCGGGCCCACCGGATTGAAACCGACAATCGGGACTTGACGGGGATCTGGATCGGTCCCTACACACCGAACCTCGCGCGCGGGATCGCGCTGCCGTATCGGCCGGGCGCTGAGGAGAAGTTCAAGAGTCACCGCGGCGAAGACGATCCGACCGCGCGGTGCCTGCCGCCCGGCGTGCCGCGCGCGCTGGGCTCGCCGTTCCCGATCGAAATCCTGCAGGACGCGAACAGCGTCACGATCCTGTACGAGTACATGCACCTGATTCGCCGGATTCCGACGGACGGCCGCAGCCATGCCGCGGATCTCGACGCGACGTACATGGGCGACTCGGTCGGCCGCTGGGAGGGCGACACGCTGGTCGTCGACGCCGTCGGCTTCAACGATCAGACGTGGGTCGACACCGAAGGGCATCAACACAGCGACGCGCTGCACGTCGTCGAGCGCTATCGGCGGACCGGGCCGGATTCGATCGCCTATGAAGTGACGATCGACGATCCGAAGACGTACACGCAGCCGTGGAAAGCGTCCCGAGTGCTGACGCGGCACGCCGACTGGACTCTGAAAGAGTACGTCTGCGAAGAAAACAACAAGATCAAAGAGCCGGAGCCGGCTGCTGCGTCTGCGGAGAAGGAGCAAATCGTCTTCGCGCGCGTCTTCCCGGCGCCGGGCGGCGCGCAGATCTTCATCGCGAATCGAGACGGCAGCAACGAGCGCCCGCTGCTCAACTCGCCGGACACCGACTACGACCCCGTCTGGTCGCCTGACGGATCGTCGATTGTCTTCACTTCCGACCGCAGCGGGCAGGCGGATCTCTACCGCGTCAAGCCGGACGGCACCGGCCTCGAGCGGCTGACCGACGATCCGGCGTACGACGACCAGGCGGCCTTCTCGCCCGACGGCAGGCAGCTCGCGTTCGTGACGACGCGCGCGGGCGGAACGGCCGACCTCTGGGTTCTCGATCTCCCGACTAAGAAAGCGCGTCCGCTCACGTCGGGGCCGGGCGGCGATTTCCGTCCGTCGTGGTCGCCGGACGGGAAATGGATTGCGTTCGCGTCCGATCGCGAGAGCAACCTGCCGTTCGCGCGCGGACGCTGGGAGCCGCAGCAGCTCGTCGACATTTACATCATCCATCCCGACGGTTCGGGATTGAAGCGGCTCACCGGGCACGGCGACTTCTGCGGCAGTCCGAAGTTCACAGCGGACAACCGCCGCATCATCACGTATTGCATGACGGCGGAGCAGTCGCTGGCGAACCGGCGTCCGGCGCCGGAGGCGGGCAACGACACCCGGCTGGTGTCGATCGACGTGGCGACGGGAAAGATGTCGGACGTCCCGGCCGGACCGGGTGTGAAGATGTATCCGTCGCCCCTTGCCGGCGATGACATCGCCTACGTCCGCAAGGACGCGCGCGACAGCGGCGCGGGCATCTACTACACGCGCGGCGGACGCGGACCGAAGGGCGACGTCCGCACGGCGTCCTGGTCGCCTGACGGCAGCCGGGTCGTCTTCCACAAGCGCGTTGCGGCGACGATGCCGGCGTGGAAGCCGATGTGGAGCCGGAACCCGAAATACGAGCTGACGCTGACGGGAATTCTGCCGGCGTTCGCGCCTTCGGGCGATCGCTTCGTCTACACGACGCGGCCGCCGGCGGGCTCGGTGCTCGGCGCGAGCCTCGCCATCGCAAAGCCCGGCGTCGATCGGTTCGATGTCATCTACAAGGACGACAAACGCAACGTCCTCGCGCCGCAGTGGTCGCCGGACGGCCGGCAGGTCATCTTCGGCATCGGCGTCTTCAATCTGTTCTTCAACGGCTTCAACGGTCTGCTGCTGAAGCCCGGCGATCGGACCGAGGGCGGAGCGCAGATCGCCGTCATCAATCCGGACGGCAGCGGATACCGCGAGGTCACCGCGGGGCCGAACAACAGCGCGTTCCCGTCGTTCGCGCCGGACGGGAAGCGATTCGTCTATCGATCGTTTGGCCCGGACGGCGAAGGCCTGCGGATCATGAACCTCGAGACGAAGCAGGTCACGTCTCTGACGAACGGCTACGACAACTTCCCGCTGTGGTCGCCGCGCGGCGATCT
>DASQHH010000235.1:0-3759 GCA_035632195.1 Vicinamibacterales bacterium | reverse complement strand
ACGCGGCCCAGTGAGATCTGCGAAGGGTCGTACACGACGCGGACCGATTCCGCGTGCCCTGTCCGCCCCGAGCTGACCATTTCGTACGACGGGTTCTTCGTCGTGCCGCCGGCGTAGCCCGATGTCGACGTGATGACGCCCCTGGTGTGCTGGAAGACGGCCTGAACGCCCCAGAAGCAGCCGCCGGATAGCACGATGGTCTCGCGGCTCGGCTGCGAAGCCAGCGGCTCGTCGTCGGTTGGCGCGGGAAACGGCGCCGGCGCAAACCCTGACGTCAACCCGATCGCGAGCAGCAAAGCTGTGAGCTTCATACTCTGATTCTACGCCTTCCCGCGCGCACCACGGTGCTAGCATGCGCGCATGCGATACCTGCATGCGATTCTCGCCGTTATCGTTGCCAGCCTCGTCTCGGTCGTTTCGGCGGACAGCGCGAAGGCTACACGGATTAATCGCGCGATCGACCTTCTGTCCCAGGGACAGCCGGTCTACTACACCGGATCGCACGAAGGGACCGATGGCAGCTTCGAGCAGGGCGTCAAAGACTCGCAGACGTGGGCGGACTACATCAGCTACGACATGGAGCACGCGCCCTTTGACGTGAAGGGCCTCGCCGACTACATGCGCGGGCTCGCGAAGGGCGGACCGACGAAGAGCGGCCACCGGACGCCGGCGGTCATCGTCAACGTGCCGGTGGACGGGACCGACGAGGCGACAGTGCGCGCGAACGCGTGGATGTTCCAGCAGGTGCTCGCGACCGGCGTGCACGGCATCCTGCTCTGCCACGCCGATACGCCGGGCGCCGCACGCGCGTTCGTCGAGGCCGTCCGGTTTCCGTCGCATGGCGGACGCCGCGGCGTGCACGGCAATCCGACTGCGGCGCGCATCTGGGGCATCTCCGAAGCGGAGTACGCGGAGAAGGCGGACGTCTGGCCGCTCAATCCCGACGGCGAGCTGCTGCTCGGACTCAAGATCGAAGACAAGTACGCGCTCGAGAATGCCGACGCGAGCGCGCGCGTGCCCGGCATCGGCTTCGCCGAGTGGGGACCGGGCGACATGGCGTTTTCGCTCGGCGTGAAAAACTCCGGCAACGGCCCGCTGCCGCCGGCGCTGGCGGCTGCGCGAGCGAAGGTGTTCGCCGCGACGAAGGCGAACAAGCTGTTCTTCCTCAACTCCGTCTCGCCGGACAACGTGGTGGACATGATCAAGGAAGGCGTGATGATCGGCGCGGCGGGCGAGCGCGCCGCGGAGATCGGCCGGCAGTACACGAAACGCCAGATGGCGTGGTAATGATTACGGACGTGAGGCCACTATGAAGCTGACTCAGCTGTTCATCGAGGAACTGGATCGCGAAGCCGATCGTACGAAGCGCGCGCTCGAACAGGTACCCAAGGGAAAGGACGACTGGAAGCCGCACCCGAAATCGATGCCGCTCGGACGTCTCGCCGGCCTGGTCGCGTCGATGCCCTCGTGGGTGTCGATGATCATCGACATGCCGCAGATCGACATCGCGCCGGCCGGCGGCGGTCAATATCAGCAGCCGTCGACGGACACGCTCGTCGCCGTCCACGCGGGCCACGTGGCGAGGGCCCGCGAGGCGCTGTCGAAGACCACCGACGACTATCTGCTGACGACGAAGTGGAAGCTGCTCGCCGGGGGCAAGCCGGTGATGGAGACGCCGCGGCATATCGTGATGCGGGACACGTTCAACCATCTCGCGCACCATCGCGGACAACTGACCGTGTATCTGCGCCTCAACGACCGCACGGTGCCGGCGATCTACGGTCCGTCCGCGGACGATCAGAAGTTCACGTAAGCTCAACACCGGGGCTGATCATGAAAAAGGCACTGCTCATCGTCCTCTCGGCCGTCGTCGGGATCATCGTCCTCGCCGCGCTGGGGCTGTGGCTCTTCTTCAATCCCGATCAGTTCCGTCCGCGGCTCGAGGCGGCGATGGGCGGCGCGGTCGGCCGCAAGGTCTCGCTCGGGCACATCAGCCTGTCGCTCCTCTCCGGCAGCCTGGCCATCGACGATGTGTCGATCGGAGACGATCCGGCGTTCGGGACGGAGCCGTTCGTGTCCGCGAAGCGCGTGAGCGTCGGCGTGGACGTCATGCCGCTCATCACGTCGCGGAGCCTGCACGTCGATTCGTTCAAACTCGAGCAGCCGCGCGTGACGCTGCTGCGGGCGGCGAACGGGACGTGGAACTTCTCGAACCTCGCGGCTGGCTCGTCTGGCGGCGCGTCGAAGCCCGCCGCGAGCGCGCCGTCCTCCAACGGCGGCGACGTCTCCATCCGGTTGATTGCGATCAGCGACGGGCAGATTCGTGTCGGCACGACCGGCGCCCGCGCCGGCGACAAGGTCCGCGTCTACGACCACGTCACCGTCGAATTCCACGACGTATCGCAGGCGTCGAAGATTCCGTTCACGGTCGCCGCGAAGACGCCGGGCGGCGGCTCGCTGGATCTTCGCGGCGACGCGGGGCCGCTGAACCAGCGCGACGCCGCGGCGACGCCGCTGCATGCGACGGTCGATCTCGAAAAACTCGACGTCGCGTCCACCGGGTTCGTCGATCCCGCGTCGGGCCTGGCCGGAGTCATCTCCTTCAAGGGCGCGCTCGATTCCGACGGCCGCGTGGTCACGTCGAAAGGCACGGTGAACGCGTCGAAGATGAAGTTCATGCCGGGCGGATCGCCCGCCGCGGTGCCGTTCGAAATCGATTACGACACCGACTACACGCCGGAAACCCAGCACGGGGCGCTGAAGCAGGGCGACGTGCACGTCGGCAAGGCGATCGCGCACCTCACGGGCGCGTTCGACGTCAGCGGCGAGACGCCGCAGGTGCGGCTGAAGCTCTCCGGACAGCAGATGGCCATCACCGAGCTGCAGGCGGCGCTGCCCGCGCTCGGCATCGTGCTGCCCTCGGGCTCGACGCTCAAGCAGGGCTCCGCGCAGACCGACCTCGCCATCACCGGACCGGTCGACAAGCTGGTCATCTCGGGACCGCTGTCGCTGTCCAACGCCATCCTCGCCGGCTTCGATCTCGGCGGGAAGATGTCGGCCATCGCCGCGCTCGGCGGCCTGCCGAAGACGAGCGACACGGCGATCCAGACGTTCAGCGCGTCGGTCCGGGTGACGCCGCAGGGCGATCAGATCGACAACATCAATTTCGTCGCGCCGACGATCGGGACGATGACCGGCAGCGGCACCATCAGCGAGAAAGGCGCGATGGACTTCTCGATGCTGGTCAAGCTCGCGGCCACCAGCGGAGTGGGCGCGAGCGTTGCGCGCGTCGCCTCGCTCGGCCAGCCGTCGAGCGGCGTCCCCTTCAAAGTCCAGGGTACGACCAGCAATCCGTCGTTCGTGCCGGACGTCGGGCGCGCGGTGAAGTCGGCGTTGACGAGCGACGACACGAAGAAGAAAGCCGCGGATGTGATTGGCGGTTTCTTCCGCAAGAAGAAGTGAACGTCGTCGACGCGTTCCTGCAGCATACGTGTCCCGACTGGCGCATGGGCGCCGGGCGATGTGGCACGGCAGCAGGCGACAGTCGAACTCGCGCGCGAGCGCTGGATGCATCGCGCCGCTGGCGCTTCTGCAGTCCGCGGGGGTTCAAGGTTAAAGGTTCAAGGTTCACGGTTCACGGTTCCGGGGTTCGCGTTCAGGGTTCTTGAAATCCGGAACCTGAACCTGAACCTGAACCTGAACCCGAACCCGAACCCGAACCTGGAACCTCGAACCCCTACCCGAACCCCGGAACCTTGA
>DASQHH010000234.1:0-3565 GCA_035632195.1 Vicinamibacterales bacterium | reverse complement strand
AGCGCAAACTCCCGCGTCACGTTATCGATCCCGATCATCTGCGCTGTTCGTTTGGCCGGCGCCCGGCTACAGCCTCGCGCTCCCGAAAAACGCCCGCGTAGAATGCCCGGGCTGCCACGGTGACAGCGTCTGCGGACATGCGCTCGCTGTGCGGACTGTGGCCGCCGTCGGGCAGGATGAGGACGTCCGTCCGTACATCGCGCTGCCGCAATGCCGTCGTCAGTGCGTCCATCTCGCCCGGCTCGGTTCGCGGATCGCGCGCGCCGTGGACGACGAGCACCGGCAGCGTCAGCTCCGGCAACCGTCCGTCGTAGAAGTCCTCATCGCGTGCGCGCGCTTCGCGGGCAATCGCCTTCCACGCCTGCGCGTGCAGCGCGATCACGTCCCTCCACCGTTCACCGTGATCGCGCGCAAGCACCGCCGCGACGCCGGGTCCGAGCGCATCGGGATCCGCGAGCGCGGCATCGAAGAACGCGCGCGACGCCGGCTTCACCTTCCACAGATGCGTCGCTTCGACGATGAGTCCGGCGGCGCGATGGGGCGCGGAGAGGCCGATCAGAAGCGCGATGATCGCGCCGTCGCTGTGGCCCCAGAGGATCGGCCGCTCGAGATCGAGCGCCTCGATCACCGCGAGCGTTTCGTCCGCGGCGCGCCGGTGAAAGTCAACGGGCAGATCGTCAATCGGCGTCGACTCGCCGTAGCCGCTGCGATCGGGAGCGACGCTGCGCGTCCCGCCGAGCGCCGCGGACTGCCGATCGAACGGATAGATGCCGTATCCCCAGCCGCTGTGGAGGAACACGATCGCCGGTCCGCTGCCCGGCGTATCGCGAACGCGGATCCGCACCGGCGAGCAACCCGGCGCGAGCGGCGACTGCGCGAGCGCGATGTGTGCCAACCTGCTGCAGAGTCTATGCTAAGGTAGCGATTCACTATGAAAGGCCCACTGCTCGCGCTCTGCGTCTCGGCGGCAGCCGTCGCCGCGCTTCAGGCGGCTCCGCTCTCGCCGGAACAGACGCTCGATCGCCGCTCGATCGCCGACCTCGAGTTCTCGCCGGACGGATCGCGGCTCGTCTTCAGCGTCACCGAGCCGGTGAAGGGCACGTCCCGCGCGCGAGCGTTGTGGCTGCTCGATGTCGCAACCGGACGCGTGCGGCAGATCACGTTCTCAGGGAAGATCGACGAGAGCCCGCGTTGGTCGCCGGATGGATCATCGATCGCGTTTCTCTCCGATCGCGACGGTGCGATGCAGCTGTACCGGCTGCCGATGCGCGGCGGCGAAGCGGAGAAGCTGACGGATCGCCGTGAAGCGATCAGCGCGTTCCGCTGGTCGCCCGATGGATCGCGCATCGCGCTGTTGATGCCGGAACCGCGCCCTGGCGGCGAGCTCAGGGGCAATTCCGGCCGCGGCGCTCCCGGGGGCGGCCCGGTGATCGGGAACGACTCGCGCGTGATCGATAAGGACACCCGCCGTGCGCGCGTCTGGCTGCTTGACGTGGCGACGAAGACTCTGACGCAGGCCACAGGCGGCGCAGTGCAGATCCGTCAGATCGAGTGGCTGCCCTCAGGCGACCGCCTCGTCGCCGTCGTCGCGCCGAAGCCCGAAGCGGAGCAATGGGACGATCGCATCGAGACCATCGACCTGTCGAGTGCGCCGAACGGTGTGCTGAAGGAAATCGCGCATCCGCGCGGACCGTTCGGCAATCTGGCCGTGTCGCCGGACGGATCGACGATTGCCTTCACCGGCGCCCGCGTCGACGGACCGGAGCCGCACGATCTGTACCTCGTCCCGGCCGCCGGCGGGACGCCGCAGAACATCACCGCATCCGGAATCGATCGGCCGATCGCCTCCCTGCGCTGGATCGACGCCGACACGCTCGGCGCGACCGTCGCGCGCGGATTCAAGAGCGAGCTCTCGACGATCTCCCGCGGCGGCCGAGCCGCACCGATGGCCGCGCTCGAGGTCAATCCATCGACGTTCGCACGCTCGAAAACGGGCGCGATCGCGTTCGTCGGCGAAACGGCCACGCGCGCGCCGGAACTGTGGCTCGAGCTGCCGAACGCCGCCGCGCACGCCGTGACGTCGCTGAACGCGTCATGGAGCTCGATTCCGCTCGTGACGCCGGAGTTCGTGAAGTACAAGAGCTTCGACGGCCAGGAGCTCGAAGCGGCGCTTCTCCTTCCTCGCTCGGCTGAAGCCTCGCGCTCCGCAGAAGCTTCGCGCTCCGGACGATCTCCGATGGTCGTTCTGGTGCACGGCGGTCCCACCGGACGCTGGTCCGACAGCTTCGAATCGTGGGGACAGCTCCTCGCCGCGCGCGGCTACGCCGTGCTCTACCCGAACGTCCGCGGCTCCACCGGCTACGGCCAGCAGTTCGTCGAAGCCAATCGCGGCGACTGGGGCGGCGGCGACTTCAAGGACGTGATGGCCGGCGTCGACGCGATGATCGCGCGCGGCATCGCCGATCCCAACCGCCTCGGCATCGGCGGCTGGTCGTACGGCGGCTACATGTCTGCGTGGGCGATTACGCAGACCACCCGATTCAAGGCCGCCGTCATCGGCGCGCCGGTCATCGACCTCGCGAGCGAGTTCGGCACGGAGAACGGCCCGGCGTACGACCACTGGTTCTACGGCACGCCGTACGAAAAGCTGGACGGCTTCATCAAAAGCTCGCCCGTCACGTTCGTCAAGAACGCGAAGACGCCGTCGCTGATTCTGCAGGGCGACGCCGACACGACCGATCCGATTGGACAGAGCCAGCAGTTCTACCGCGGGCTGAAATGGTACGGCGTCGACTCCGACTTCGTCGTCTATCCGCGCGAGCCGCACGGCCTGCGCGAAGAGGCCCATCTCGTCGACCGGCTCACGCGCATCGTCGCCTGGTACGACAGGTATCTGAAGCCCTCCACCGCGTCCACGGCCGAGCAGCGGTGAAGCGCGCACCGGTCCGACGCAAGCAGCGCAGGCGCCGCCGTGGACCCTCGGCCCCCGGATCAGACATGGTGGAGGCGCTCCAGGCCAGCGAAGCGCGGCTCCGCCACATCGTCGAGCACGCGCAGGATCTGATTTACTACTGCGACCTGAAAGGCCGGTTCACCTACGTGAATCCGGCTGCCGCGCGCGTCATGATGTACGACGAGCGCGAGCTCATCGGACGCCACTTCCTGACGCTCATCCGTCCCGACTTTCAGAAGGAAGCGGCGGCGTTCTATCAGCGGCAGCTCGACGAAGAGATCCCGAACACCTATTTCGAGTTTCCCTGCGTCACGAGGAAAGGCGACGTCGTCTGGATCGGCCAGCACGTGCAGCTGGTGTCCGAGGGCCACAAGACGATCGGCGTCCACGCGATCGCGCGCGACATCACCGAGCGGCGCGACCTCGAGGATCAGCTCCACCGTGCGCAGCGGATGGAAGCGGTCGGCCGCCTGGCCCGCGGCGTTGCGCACGACTTCAACAACATCCTCGCGGCGATTACCGGCAGCACCGACCTGCTGACGCTGCGGCTGGCGGCGGATCATCCCGCGCGCGAAGAGGCGGCGGAAATCCAGAGCGCCGCCGCGCGCGGCG
>DASQHH010000233.1:0-12684 GCA_035632195.1 Vicinamibacterales bacterium | reverse complement strand
TCGTCGCTGACGGGATCGCTTACGCGGTCCAGAATGGCGCCAACATCATCAACATGAGCCTCGGGCGCACGTGTCCGGACGGGCAGCCACGATGCGCGCCGATGCTCGAGTCCGCCATCAACGACGCTGTCGCGAAGGGCGTCTTTGTCGTCATCGCCGGCGGCAACGAAGGCGAAGACCCCGCGCATCCCGTATCGACGCCGGCCGAAATCGCGTCGCGCGTTCCCGGAGCTGTGTCGGTGGCAGCCGTCGACCGTCGGACCGTCGGGGCCGTCGGCACCGGATGCCGGCCGACGGCCGGCGAACCCGATTTATGCCATGCCTATTATTCCAGCACCGGCAGCTGGATCGAGCTGGCTGCGCCGGGCGGATCCGAGCGCAACAATTTTGGCCGCGACGGGTTCGTGTATCAGCAGACGTTCGACTTCAACGTCGTGGATACGTACGACCCTACCATCGTCGCGCCCCAGAACTACACGGCGCCGCGGTTCGACATGTTCCGCGCGGTCGGCTACATCGGGACGTCGATGGCCGCGCCGCACGTCACCGGCGTCGCGGCGATGATGATGCAGCAGGGCATCCGGAAGCCGGCCGACATCGAAGCGCTGATGGAGAAGTACGCGATCGATCTCGGCGCACCCGGACGCGATGAGTTCTTCGGCTTCGGCATGATCGACGCGCTTGCCGTGCTGCGCGGCATGGGCGCCGCACGATGATCGCCCGGACGATCGCCGCGGCGCTGGCCGTCGTGGCCGCGTTCACGGCGCCGGCAGCCGCTCAGTCCGACCCGCCGTTTTCGATCCGCGCGTTTGCCTCTGTCACCGAAGAGAACTTCGCCGCGTCGAACACGTTCAACGCCGTCTTCGGTCAGACCCTGTTTCCGAGGATTGGGGGCGGCGTGCAGGTCACGATTCTCGACCAGTACTACGCGGAAATCAGCGCATCGCAATGGCAGCACGACGGCGACCGGGTCGCCGTGGTCAATGGCGACGTGTTCAACCTCGGCATCCCGCTGCACGCGAAGGGCACACCGATACCGCTGACGGGCGGGTTCCGCTTCCGCGTCCTGCGGCGCGGCGCGGCGATTCCGTGGCTCCGGCCCTATCTCGGCGCCGGCATCGCCCGCTATGCCTACAGCGAGACGTGCACCGCGGCAGCGGCGGTGTGTGCCGCCGTTGCGGGCGACTACTCAGCAAGTCACGTCGGCTTCGTCCTCAACGGCGGCGCCGAATTCCGCATCAATCGATGGTTTGGCGCCGGCGCCGACGTCGAGTTCACGCGCGTCCCCGGCATCTTCGGTCAGGGCGGCGCGTCCCAGGCCTTCAACGAAAACGACCTTGGCGGCGCCGCCGGCCGTTTCCGGCTGATCGTCGGTCGGTAACCGCGGCGCTATACCTGCAGGAGGTCTCCTTCGTTTGCGACCATCTGATAGAGCACCGGGTTGACGAACAGGCCGATCAAGAGCCGCGAGACGAGCCCGGCGACGATGACGATCGCGAACGGTCTCTGCGAGTCGGATCCGATCCCCGTCGACAGCGCCGCGGGTAGCAGTCCAAGGCAGGCCACCAGCGCGGTCATCATGATGGGACGCAGGCGCAGGATCGACGCCTCGTGCGTCGCTGTGCGGATGTCGCCGTGTTCCAGCCGCAGCTTGTTGATGTACGAAACCAGGATGACCGCGGTCTCGACCGACACTCCCATCAGTGCCAGCAGGCCGAGCAGAGAGCTGACGCTGAACGGTGTGTTCGTCAGTTTCAATGCGATCAGCGCACCCTCGGGCGTCGCCAGCACGACGCCGATCATCACGATGATCGGGAACTTGAAGTTGCCGTACAACGCGAAAAGGATCATGAACACCAGCAGCAGCGCCAGCGGTCCGATGATGGCGAACTGCTGACGCGCCGCAACGTATTCATCGTATTCGCCGCCCCATTCGAGCCGGTAGCCCTGCGGCAGCGGGACCTGCTGACGAACGATCTTCTGCGCCTCGTCTACGGCGCGCGCAAGGTCCCGCCCTTCGATGCTGAACTGCACGCCGATGTATCGCGAATTGTTTTCGCGGTAGATGAAGGACGCGCCGTTGCCTTGATGGATGGTGGCCAGCTCTGAAATCGGCACGTGCTGTCCCGAGGGAGTCGGGACGAGCAGGTTCCCGATCTCGCGCGTGCTCGATCGGTACTCGGGCTTCATCCGGACGACCAGATCGAACAGCTGCTCGCCCTGGATGACCTGCGTCGCCGCTGAGCCTCCGACGCCGCTCTCGATGATGTTCTCGACGTCTGAGACGTTGATCCCGTAGCGCGCGATTTTCTCGCGGTCGACGTCTATCTGGACGCTCGGCTGGCCGAGTTCGCGGACGACGGTGAGGTTGGTGAAGCCGGGGACCCGGGACAGCACGCGCTTGACCTGGACGGCGCGGTCTTCGAGCGTATCGAGATCCTGCCCGTAGATCTTCACCGCGAGCGCGCTCTTCAGGCCGGTCAGCGCTTCGTCGACTGCGTCCTCGGCCGGCTGCGTGAAGTTGAAAATCACGCCCGGGTAGGCCGCAAGCTTCTGCTGCAAATCCTTCGTCAGGTCGGCCTTCGTCCGGATTGCCGTCTGCCGCCATACGGCGTCCTTATAGGGCCTCAGGCCGACGTAGAACTCGCAGTTGAAGAAGCCGGTCGGATCGGTCCCGTCGTCCGGGCGGCCCAGCTCGGAGCCGACTTCCGTCACCTGCGGATACGACATCAGAATGGCCCGCACCTCCGGAGCGAACTTCGCGGCTTCTTCGAAGGAGATGGTGTACGGCATCGTCGCGCGGACCCACAACGCGCCTTCGTCCAGGTGCGGCATGAACTCGCCGCCGATGAACGGTACGAGCAGCAGCGTGGCGCCGAAGATGGCCGTCGACAACGCCATCGTCGTCCTCGGGTGATTGAGGCACCACTCGAGCCGGCCGGCATAGACGCGTTTGACCCACTCGTACGGGCGGTTCACGACTTCCTTGACGCCGCTCCTGAACCAGTACGAAGCGAGCACCGGAACGAGCGTCAGCGTGAAGATCAGGGCGCCGACCAGCGCGTACGACATCGTCTCGGCCATCGGGTGGAAGAGCTTCCCCGATGGACCGCTGAGTGCGTAAATGGGCAGATAGCCCGCGAGAATCACCGCGACGGAATAGAAGATCGGGCGGTCTACGTCGTGGGCGGCGGCGATGATCACCTCGTGCAGCGCGTACGGCTGTCCACGGCGCTCGGCCAGCTCGCGGTAAATGTTTTCCATCATCACGACCGTTCCGTCGATGATGATTCCGAAGTCGATCGCGCCAATCGACAGCAGGTTGGCGGGCACACCCCGTGAGTGCAGCAGCACGAACGCGAACAACAGCCCGAGAGGAATCGTCAGCGCGACGATGACTGCGGCGCGGACGCTGACCAGGAAGAAGATCAGCACGATGAGCACGAGCGCCATGCCGAGCAGCATGTTGTGCTCGACCGTCTCGATGGTCAGCTGCACGAGGTCGCTGCGGTCGTAGAACGGTCTCACCTTGACGTCTTTGGGCAGGATGCCGTTGTTGAGCGCCAGCGTCTGCTTCTGCACGCCGGCGAGCACGTTCTGCGTCTGTTCGCCGCGCCGCATCAGGATGACGCCTTCGACCGCGTCGTCGCTCTTCTGAAAGCCGAACTGGCCGAGACGCGGAGCGTTGCCGATCGCCACCTCGCCGATATCGCGGATGTGCACCGGCACGCCGTTGTTGCTCGATACGACGATGGTGCCGATGTCTTCCGGCTTCGTCACGAGGCCGAGCCCGCGGACGTAGAAGAACTGCGACCCCTGCGAATAGAATCCGCCGCCCGCATTGGCGTTGTTCGCCGACAGCGCCGCGAGCACCTGGGGCAGGGATGTGTGATAGCCGTACAGCTTCGCGGGATCGAGCAGCACCTGGTACTGCATGACCGTACCGCCGAAGCCCGAGTCGTCTGCGACCCCCGGTACGGCCTTGTACGCGCGCTGGATGACCCAGTCCTCGAGAGTCTTGAGCTGCTGCGGCGTGCGGTCCGGACTCTCGATCACGTAGCGATACACGAGGCCGGACGGGCTGAACAGCGGCGAGAGTCCAGGAGTCACGCCCGTCGGCAGCTGCGCGTCGCCCATCCGCTCGAACACGACCTGCCGCGCGAAGTAGTCGTCGGTGTCTTCCGTGAACGTCATGATGACGTCCGACAGTCCATACAACGACACCGAGCGCAGGTATTCCATGTGCGGCACGCCGTTCATCTGGACTTCGATGGGCAGCGTGACGAGCCGTTCGATCTCCTCCGCCGCGTGGCCGGGCCACTGCGAAATCACTTCGACCATCGGCGGTGACAGATCCGGATAGGCGTCGACAGGCATCCGCTGAAACGCGAACACGCCGGCGATGACGACCAGGAGCGTGAACATCAGCACCAGGAACCGCTGCCGCAGCGCAAACTGTACGACGTGGTGAATCATGTCGGTTCTTGTCCGCGCTAGCGCTGAAGCGAGTTCTGGAACTGCAGGAACAGTCCGCCGTCCGCGACGACGCGTTCGCCCGGCTGCAGTCCGGTCAGGACCTGCGTGCGGCCGCCCTGACTGTCGGCAATCGTGACCATGCGCCTCGCGAACCTGCGGTCGCCGGTTTCGACGTAGACGTAGGGCAGGTTCTGCGTGTCGCGCAGGATCGCCGCATCGGGGACGGCGACGGCGTCCGTCAACACGCCCGCCTGGACCTCGGCCGTCACGTACATGTCCTTCTTCAGCCGCTCACCCGGGTTGGGCGCGGCGATGCGCGCCTGTAGCGTGCGCGTCGTCGGGTCGAGCGACGGCGCGATGTATTCGATGCGCCCCTGCACCGTTCCGGGATAGGTCTCGTTGGCGATCGTGACCTGATCGCCCACTTTTACCGCGGCGATGTCGTTCTGATAGACGTTGACGAGCACCCAGACGCTGCTCATGTCCGACAGCGTGAAGCACTGCGTCGTTCCCGCCTGCAGCAGCTGCCCCTGGTTGCAGAAGCGCTCGACGATCTCGCCCGATCGCGGAGCAGCGAGCGCGATTTCCGATGTCACCGGCCGCTGGATGAACGCGTCCGGATCGGTGATGCCGACGATCCGCATACTCTGCTCGCTCGCTTCGAGATCCGCCTGCGCCTGCGCGCGCCCGGACGCCGCCTGTTCGGCGTCCGCCTGTGCGGCAGCGCCGTGCTGGTAGAGGTCCTCGGTGCGCCTGTAGATCTTGTCCGCGAGCTGGAACGCGTCCTTGGCCTTGATGTAACCGGAGCGGAGCAGCGAGAAGTCCGGGCTGGCGACATAGAGCAGCGGCTGGCCTTCGGTGACGTGCTGCCCGGGCGTGACGAGAATGCGGCTGACCGGGCCGCCGACTTGCGTGATGACCGGCGTCGTGAGAAAGCCGTTGTATGCGACGGCTCCGGTCAGGCGCAGCACGTGCGGGATCGAGGTCCTCGAGACCGTTTCGATGCGAATCCGCGACATCTGATTCGCCGGAACCTCGAACAGTTCAGGCTGGCTGTCCGGGCGCGCCGCGGCCGAAAACGACGTCATCGTGCCGGCCTGTCCGTTGCCGCCGCCGCACGCGGCGAGCGCCAGCACGGCCGCGAGCGCCCCACCGCGGCCAATCGTGGTTGAAGCGGTCACGGCAGGCTCCTGGTTCCGACGGCCTGGCGCAGCTGTTCGACGGCGACCATGTACGTGGCCAGCGCCTGGCGATAGGCGAGCTGTGTCGCGCGATAACTGCGTTGGGCATCGAGAAAGTCGAGCAGCGTGGCCGCGCCGCGCTGATAGGCATACTCGCTGATGTCGAGGGAGTCCTTCGCCTGCTGCAGGTAACCGGCGTCGTACAGCTGCACGACCGACGCGCCCGTCCGCATCGCCTCGTACGCGTTGGTGACGTCGGTCATGACGATGGACGATTGCTCGCTCGCCAGCTCCTGCGACTGGTTGATCACGAGACCGGTGCGGGCAATCTCTCCCTGATTGCGGTCGAAGAGCGGCAGCTCGATGTTGCCGAAGAGCGATGCGCTGTTCGTGTCGGCCACATGGGAGTAGCTGATCTGCGCGGTGACGTCGCGCTTGCCGTTGGCGACCGCGAGCGCCTTGCCGCTTTCGGCGGCGGTGACCGCGAGGTGCGCGGCGCGCAGGTCGGGCCGCTGCTGCGCCGCAAGCGCCTTCAGCGCGTCGCGATCAAGATTGACCGGCTGGTAGGCGAGCGCGCCCGAGACGTCATAGTTTTCAGGCACGGACTCGTAGCCGAGCAGCTGGCGCAGCGTCGCCAGCGCCTGGACACGCGCGAGCCGGGCCGATGAGACGTCCATCTGAAACTGCAGGAGCTGCAGCTTGATCTTCAGCAGGTCGCCCTGGCTCGCCGCTCCCGCGTTGAAGCGATCCTGGCTGACGTCGACCGTGTGCTGGAAGCTGGCCAGGTCCTGCTCGGCGAATTCGAGATTGGACTGCGCCAGCAGCGCCGCAATGAACTGCGACGCGACGTTGAACGTCAGCGTCCGCTCCGTGTCCGAGACCTGTGCCGTCGTCACCGCGGTCTGATTTTTCGCGGCCAGCAGGCGCCGCTGGCGCTTGTCGCCGCGCTCGAACAGGTAGGACACGCCCACATCGAACTGCGCGTTGTTCTGAAAGTAGTCGCTGTTCCAGTTGCTGGGAGACAGCAGGGGCAGAAACTGCGAATCGCCGAGCAGCACCGGGTTCGGCCGAAGTCCGGCCGTCGTCTCCTGCGCCTGGTTCTGCAGAATGGTCGTGCGCGCGGCGAGCAGCGCGTGATTGTGCACGCGCGCCATGTCGAGCGCTTGATCGAGCGTCACCGTCACCTGCGGCGGCGATTGCGCGGCAGCCGTCGCGGCCAGCGGCGCGGCGGCGAGCCACGCGGCGATCAGACGGCCGGCGGGCGCCGTCCAGGGCCTGAACTTCGGATCCATCGGGCCTTCCTCTTGAGAACGCGTCCGAGGCTTCGGCTGGTGATTGCACGAGCGCGCGCACGGTCAGAACCGGCGGCGCGGGCCGAAGCGGATGTGATAGCTAGAGCGTCAGGCGGAGAAGGGAGGCGAGCGCCCGGTCGATCGGACCGTGAGGAGAATGCTTTCCGCGACGAACTGGACAACCACCGCACGCCCAGCGTCGATCAGCGTCGCGGTGCCCGCGACGGTAAGGCTGTGCGGATCCGAGCCGACCACGCTCGACGTGCACGCCGTGCAGTGCAGCGGGGTCTTGAGCTCGCACTGGAGGTCGTGATGCTCGAACGGCGTCGTCAGCACGAAGATGGCGTACAGAGCCAGCCCGACGCCCATGAGGCGTTGCCGGCGCCAGTCGCGCACTCTGCCGAGCATCGCCTGATGATACGCTCGTGAACGCGGGTCCGGCAACCGCCCAGGCGGAAATGCCTCCGATTGCGCGGACCTGCCCTGGGAACGATGGCCGATGCGTCGATGACCTGTAAGAACTGCGGGGCGGAGATCGCCCAGAAGGCGCTGATCTGCTACCGCTGCGGCACCGCCACAACCGAGGCCAAATACACGCCGGCGCCGAGGGCGCGCGTCTCGCGCGGCGGCCTCGTCGCGAGCGTCATGGCGATCGTCATCCTCGCCGTCGTCGGGCTGCTTCTCGCTCGTTCGACCGAGAGTCCCGAAACCTCGCGCGCCTTGACGTGGGTCGTCGTCGGCGTCGCCGTGCTCGTCGTCGGGCTTCGCGCCTACGCGCGGCGGCGGTGACCCGCTCGGCTGAAGCCTCGCGCTTCGGAGCGCGACCCTTTAGGGCGAGCGATCGTGCGCGTGCGATAATCGAGTCGTATGCCCTGCCCGGGCGGTTAGCCGTGCGCGTCAAACCGCATCCCCTTATCTTCGACTGGAACCACGACGAAGCCGGACCGTCCCGCCGCGCGATGCTCGATGACGAGACGCTGCGCGACGGGCTGCAGTCGCCGTCGGTGCGCAGCCCGGGCATCGACCAGAAGATCGAGTTGCTCTGCCAAATGGACGCGCTCGGGATCGACACCGCGGACATCGGTCTGCCCGGCGCCGGTCCGAAGGTCGCCAAAGACGTCGAGCGGCTCGCGAAGTCCATCGCCGATGCGCGGCTGAAGATCCGGGCCAACTGCGCGGCGCGGACGATCGTCGCCGATATCAAGCCGATCGCCGACATCGTCCAGCGCACGGGCGTGCCGATCGAGTGCGGCGCGTTCATCGGGTCGAGCCCGATCCGGCAGTTCGCCGAAGGCTGGACGATTGACTACCTCCTGAAGTGTACGGAGGAAGCAGTGTCGTTCGCGGTGAAGGAAGGCCTCGACGTGATGTACGTCACCGAGGACACGACGCGCGCCGATCCGGAATCGCTGAAGAGGCTGTTCACGACGGCGATTCGCGCGGGCGCGAAGCGGCTGTGCGTCGCCGACACCGTCGGTCATTCGACGCCGCACGGCGCGAAAGCCGTCGTCCGCTACGTGCGCTCGATTGTCGAGGAGAGCGGGACGGAGATCGGGATCGACTGGCACGGCCACCGGGACCGCGGCTTCGGCGTCGCCTGCAGCATCGCCGCGCTCGAAGCGGGCGCGACGCGCCTGCACGGCGCCTGCCTCGGCATCGGCGAGCGCTGCGGCAATACACCCATTGATCTCCTGATGGTCAACCTGGCGATGATGGGCTACATCGACAACGACCTCACCCGGCTGCCCGCGTACTGCCGCGCGGTGGCGCGTTCGTGCGACGTGCGCATTCCGCCCAACTATCCGGTCATCGGCGCCGACGCGTTCCGGACGGCCACCGGCGTCCACGCAGCCGCCGTCGTCAAGGCCTACCGCAAGGGCGATCGCGCGCTGATGGACGCGGTCTACGCCGCCGTTCCGGCGAGCCTCGTCGGCCGCGAGTCGGAAATCGAGGTCGGACCGATGTCGGGACGGTCGAACGTGGTGTTCTGGCTGGAGAAGCGCGGCCTTCCGGCGACCGAGGAGATCGTCGACCGCGTGTTCGCCGCCGCGAAGGCCTCGAACCGGACGCTCACCCACGATCAGATTCAGTCGATCGTGGACGATTCGAGAGTCAAGAGTTAGAAGACTGCTTCTTACTTCTTCAGAATCTCTTCGAAGAACGCGACGGCGCGCGGATCGTGCGTCTGGCCCAGCCAGAAATACGCCTGCTTGCGGACTTCGGGATTGCGGTTCGTGCGTGCGACCTCGATCAGCTTGGGGACGCCTTCATCCTTCGGCAGCTGACTGAGCGCGAACACCGCCTTCTTCTTCACTTCAGTCTCTGGGTCGTTCGTGATGGCGTTTACGATCGTCGCGGTAGCCTGCTCGCCCGCTCGCTGAGCCAGCCAGAACAGCGCCTGGCCGCGCAGCTTCGTCGTCTGCGCCTCTTTGGCGAACTGAATGAGCTGCGTCAGCGCCGCCGGCTCGGTGTGCATCGCGAGAGCCGCCAGAGCGGGATCGGCGACGCGGCTCGTCCGTTCCCGGTCCGTCCCGGCGGCGGTGACGAGCGTGGCCAGCCACGCGACGCTGTCCGCCGGCCGGACGTCGGTCAGCCACACCACGGACATGTTTCCGGCATCGACATCGCAGTCCGGCGTGAAGGTCCGGAGCCGCATGACCGCGCCGTTCTCGACGCGCGCGAGAATCAGGAACTCGGTCGGCGGCTCCAGTGTGATGCGCGTGCCGTCGCGGCCCTGCGCGTCGCCGGTGGTCATCGTGATGCCGCTGCCGTTTTCGAGCCGGCACATGCCGCAGCAGCTGTTCGCGTCGCTGATGGAGTCGTAGCAGCACATGTGCCGCGGACCCGCTACCATCGGCACGCGATAGCCGATCCAGGCTGCGCCGCCACGTGAAGCGATCGCGCGCACCTCTCGCGCGATCGCGTCGGATCCCTGTCCAGCGGCATGCGTTTCGGTCCGCGCATTGGTGAAGCGTCCCTGGGCTCCCGCGGTCGCCGCGGTCAATAGAACCGCCGCGAGAACCTGGAACCTGAAACCTGAAAGCTGGAACCTCACTTGAGAAGCTCCATCAGGTAATCGGTGACTTCCTTGTTCTTGCCCATGATCGACATCTTCTGGACGAGCTCCTTCTTGATCTGCGGATCCTTCTCCGCCCGCGCGAGCTCGACCATCGCATGGCCGTTGTTCTGCAGGAAGAGCGCGTTGACGCACTCCTTGCGGATCTCCGGCGAGGCGTCCGACCTGTAGATCGTGACGATGGCATCGCCGGTCTTCTGCGAGCCCATGAGGCCAAGATTCCGCACCGCCTGCTTGCGGAGCGCCGGGTCCTTCTCGCTCTTCGCGAGTTCGATCATCCGGTCGGCGTCGCCGCCGACGAACATCGCCTGCAGGATCCGCTTCTTGATGTCGACCGATGTTTCCGATGCGTAGAGCTCGTTGAGCTCCGCGTGCGCGCCCATCACGCCGAGCTGTTGGACCGCTTCGCCGCGCAGCCCCGGATCCTGTTCGCTCCTGGCGAGCGAGAGCACCCGCGCCTTGTCGCCGGCCACCATGAAGCTGCGGATGATCGCGCGCTTGACGTCGACGTTCTGCGACGAGCGGTAGACCTGGTCGAGCGCTTCACGGTTCGCCTGACCGCCCATGATCCCGAGGTAGTGGATCGCGCGCAGCTGCAGGTCGGGACTCGAAGTGTCCTTGGCGATGTTCACCAGGATGTCGCGCGCGCGCGCTGCGTTCGACTGGCTCAAGACGAACAGCGCGCGATCGTTCACTTTCGGTGAGCCCGGCGCCTTCAGCATCTGCTGGACGATTTCGATGCCGCGGTCCGGATCGTTGTTCATGATGCCGCGCAGCGCCAGGAGCTTCGTGTCGTCGTCGACCTGGTTGTCCGGCGAGACGGTCTGGCGGGACGCCTGCCGGGCTTCGACTTCGAGCGCCTTCGCATCCTTGATCCAGTCGCTCGACGCGAACTGCTTGTACAGGTCGTTCAGCGTCGTCAGCGTTTCGGCGAGCTGGCCCAGCTTCGAGAGGCTGTAGGCCTTCCAGTAGAGCGCCGCGTCCTTGCGCGTGCTGTTCGCGTCCAGCACGCGGTTCAAGTCCTCGATCGCGCGGTCGAAGCGGCCCTGGTCGATCAGATCCTTCGCACGTTCGAGCATCTGATCGGCCCTCTCGTCCGCCATGGCGGCGCGATCGGGCGGCGCGGCGGCCGTCGAGGGCGACGCCGCCAGCGTCAGTGAGAAGAGCAGTGCAGTCAGCATAAGTGTCCTGTTCATGAGCGTTCAGCTCGTTTTACGAACGGCGGACCGCTCGACGGCGTGGCCGGCGGTGACGTCGTCCCGCTGGCGCAGCTCGTCGCTCAGAATCCGCACTTTGAAGAGCAGCGCAGCGGCATCGATGCGGCGCCGGATGTTGTCGAGATCCGCCGCGCTCGCGCGCGACGGGCTGTGCACGATTTCGAGCAGGCTCCGCTCGAGCTCGTCGAGCACGTTCGCGATCGACTGCTCGCCGGCATCCGCCGCGTCCTGCCGATAGAGGCGGCTCGTCGTCAGCAGATCCTCGGCCCACGACTGCTCGGCCGTGATGTCGCCGCCCGACGTGTTGACGATGTCGGTGAGAACGCGCTCGGACTGGTCGAGGTGATCGGCGACCGACGTCAGCAGAATCCGCTTGCGTCCGGCGTTGTCCACTCCCGGGCTCGCCGGCGTGACGGCCGCGACTTCCTTCTGCGCCGGCTGATGTTCCCACACGCGGCCCGCGACGAACGCCGCGATCAGCAGCACCGCGGCCGCCGCCATCATCGTGAGGCGCTGAGGCTGGATCCAAAGCATCCACCACGGCGTTTGCGGCTCGGCTAGATCGGGTCGGATGCGCTGCCAGACTTCGAGTCCGTACTGGTCGCCGCGCTCGGGGACCGCCGGCGTTGGAATCGAGCCGAGCGTGACCGCGATTGCGCGATACGACGCCGCGCACGACGTGCACGACTGGAGATGCCGCTCGATCTCCTCGCGCCGACGCCCCTCGCCGTAGAAGTAGAGAACGAGGTCGTCTTCGGTCCAGTGTTCAGCCATGGTGCGTTTCCGTCCTGAGCGGCTCGAGCGCGAGCCGCAGTTTCTTGACCGCCCGGAACACGCTGTGCTTCGCCGCGCTGGTCCCCAGTCCGAGCGTCGTCGCGATCTCGTCGATCGACCGGCCTTCGTAGTGCCGCAGCGTGAACGCCGCGCGTTCGAGCGGGCTCAAGTCGCGCATGGCGCGCTGTACCGTCTGGTCGATCTCCGCGCTCTGCGCCCGACGCTCCGGGTCGGGTGCATCCGCCGTCGGCTGATGCACGTCGGTGTCGAGGCTCTCACCGCGCGAAACGTCGTGGCGCGACTGCCGCGACCGCATGAGATCGACGGCGCAGTTCGCGGTAATCCGGTACAGCCACGTGCCGAAATTCGCCCGCGATTCGAAGCGGCCCAGCTGCTTGTATGCCCTCAGAAAGCTTTCCTGCACCACATCCTCGGCGTCGTGTTCATTGCCCGTCATTCGGAAGGCCAGGCGGAAGACGCTCCGGCTATGGCGTTCCACCAGTTCGCGGAACGCCTCGCCGTCTCCCCGGCGGGCTTTTGCAAGGGCGGCCTCAGCCGTCCCGACCTCCAGCGCCTCCATCCATCCAGCTTAGACGGACCGTAACCCCTTCGGTTAGGCCACATAGGGCACGAAGGGCAAGTAGGGCAGGTGGGGCTGGTATGGCAGG
>DASQHH010000232.1:0-6152 GCA_035632195.1 Vicinamibacterales bacterium | reverse complement strand
CCCGGCACGTCCTGCATCACCACGTACATCGTACCGTTGCCGTCGGACACCGCTTGCTCCGGCGTGCCGCCAAGGTCGATGCGGCCGAGCACGTTCCCAGTCTTCGAATCGATGACGGTCGCGTCCTTCGTCGGATGGCTGAACACGTAGACGCGGTCGTTGAACGAATCGAACAGGATGCCGTCCGGCCCGACGCCCGAGTCGATGGGAATGCTCTTCAGGATCTGCAGCGACTTCGTGTCGAACATCGTGATCTGCGGGCGGCTGCTCGAGAAGCCATGTCCGGACTTGGGATCGACGGCGACACCGTTGCCTTGCGAATTGGGCGCGGTCGGGATCTCGCCGGCCGGCGTCAGCTGGTCGAGGTCGAACACCGTAATGCGCGGCGCCACGGCCGGGCGCTCCGGCGTCGAATCGGTCGCCGGCATGGCGCGCACGGCGCTGCGCGGGATGTAGAGACGGCGGCCCGCGACGTCGGCAAAGATGTAGTCGAAGTTGCCCTCTCCGCCGACGCGCGCGGACTTGAGAACCTTGTACGGGCCGTCCTGCGCGGTGAGCGCGTGCGGCGCTGCCGCGATCGAGGCCGCGGCCAAAAGAACGAGACGTCTCATTTGATCGAGTCCGGAAGGGGTCGGCGCGAATCACGACGCGTCGCGCGGTGCACGGCACGCTGCGACCCTCGCCGATGACTGTCAAGGATTCGGCCGCTTGTCAGCTTGCCGACAGCTTCGGGCGCGTACGCGCTCACGACCTCAATCAGGCCGCGCGTTGTCGGAGCAACACATAGAACTCGCGATCGGACGGCGCGTTGCGACGCACCGACGCCACGCGGTAGTCGTTTGAAAGTGCCCACTCGAAGTGCTCGCGCACGGCAAGTCGCCATTGTCGCGCCGTCGCCAGCGATCGCCGCGTGATCTCGAGGATGTCCGACGGCACCTCGATCATGAGCGCGTCCGGGCGGCGCTCGCCGATCGCCATCAGGTCGTCGCCGCGTTGCGGGAACGGAGTCAGCACCGGCAACACATCATCCGTCGGCAGCGAACGTTCGCTGTCGGCGGCCGTCGTCGGCGTCGTCACGACGAGGCGATCGGTCGGCAAGCCGAGGTGCAGCGGGCTGGCTGTCGTGCCGTACATGTCGCGTACGTACTCGACGACCGACGCGCCGAGTCGGTTGAAGTTGAAGTAGGCGTTCTTCGCCATCAGTGGGTCGAACGACCAGAACATTCGCCGGATGCCGTGCGACGCCATGACCTCTCGCTGATGCTCCTTGAGCATGCGTCCCAAGCCAAGGTTCCTCGCCGATTCGCGAACGGCGAGCATGTGCGACCAATGCACCAGTTCGCCGTCGCGCATGCCGCTCACGCCGAACACGAAGCCGACGAGCTGGTCGGACTCGTCGAACGCGCCCGCGGCCAACCCTCCGACGAAGTCGACGACGTGCAGCAGCGTGGCGGGGACGGTTTCGGACTGGTCGAAGCCCCAGACCTGACGCTGCAGCTCGACGCAGGCGTTGCACTCGGCCATCGTCCGGAGCGGACGGATGTCGATGTGCGCGCGAGCGGCGGGTATCGCAGGGCCCGATGCCGCCGGCACAGCCAGCGGCATCGGCGTCGACGGTGATCGACTCATCGATTGCTGCTCGACACCGGTTCGTTGCGAAGGAACTTCTTGAAGAACGTGTCCATGCGGCCGAAGACGTAGAGCCACCGGCTGTGTATGAGCGTTTCGTGCGTGTCGTCGGGATTCACGATCAGCTCGTAGTAGACGTTGTGCGCCCGCAGCAGGTCCACGAGCCCGATCGTCTGCGAGAACTCGACGTTGCGGTCGTCGTCGTTCTGCCAAACGAGCACCGGCGACTTCCACTGATCGATCGCCGAGATCGTCGATGATTTGTACGAGACGTCCGCCGTGTCGAGCGAGTTGCCCCACAGGTGCACGCCCGCCATGTCGACACCCGCGGCGAAGACGTCGGAGTTGCGCGCCAATGCCTGCGACGTGAGCACGCCGCCGTAAGACAGACCCCAGATGCCGATGTGTGCCGCGTCGACGTCGGGTCGCGACGCGAGATAGCGACCTGCCGCGATCACATCCTTATACTCGGCATTGCCGCGACCGCCGGTGTTCGGAGCGGTGCGGAACGACTTGCCGTAGCCGACGCCGGAGCGGTAGTTGACCGACATCACGATGTAGCCTTGCGCGGCCAGCCACTCGTTCACGGCGTACGCGGTGGCGTAGAAATCCATGTAGTGGTAGCCGAGCAACATTTGGCGGATCGGACCGCCGTGAACGAAGATGACCGCCGGCCGCTTCTCGCCCGACTTGAGATCCTTCGGCAGAAAGAGCTGATTGTGGAACTCGAGCCCGTCGTCGGCTTTGAGCACGACGGCCGACGGCGCGACTTGAGCGGCCGCGGGGAATTCTGCCGGAAGCGTCGGGAATATGACGCGGCGGGGACTCGTGCCGCTCGACTTCGGCGCATCGGCCGACACGACGCCCACGGACATGGGACGGGTTCCGGCGGACGTCAGGACGGCGATCTGCTTACCCGAGGAGAGCGGCGCCGGGTACATCTCGATCTCGTCGCCCGTGGTTATCTGAACGGCGGGGCCGCCGGCAGTCGGCACCTTCCATAGATGTCGCCGGTCGATGTCGCCGACGTTGTTGGCGTAGAAGAGCGTAGTGCCGTCGCGCGAGAGGCCGGTCGTCTCTACCTGGCCGTCGCCCGGAGTGAGCTCGGTCGGCGTCGACGAACTGCCGTCGACCGCGACCGAATACCAGCGAATCCACTCTTCCGGCTCCTGCGGGAAGATGACGTGCGAGCCCGCCCAGGCGATCGCGTTGATCGCCGGGAAGGTCTTGTCGTTCGGCTGGTTGTGCCAGAACTCGTGTGCTTCACATCCGCCGGCCGGCGTCGGACAGCCGGCGATGTCGGCGACCATGAGAGAAATCGTATAGCCGCCGGTGAAGGCCGCGCGATACAGGCCGTCCGGCTTCTCGCTCGACGCGCCAGCGGCACCACCGCGTCCGCCCCGCCCTGCTCCGCGGCCGCCGCGGCCGGCCGCCGGTCCACCGGGATTGCCGATGCTGCCGTCGCCGACCTGTGCCTGTTGACCGAAGGGCAAACCTGGCCGGCGGACGAACGCCAGCCGCTTGCCGTCGGGCGACCATGTCGGGCTGGCATCGATGTCCACACTCGGCGCGATGTAGTGCAGACGGCGCGTGCGTACGTCGAGGACGCCGATCAGCGAATGGTTGTCGCGCACGCTGACGAACGCGAGCTTCGATCCGTCGGGCGACCAGCGCGGCTGCGCATTTCGCCCCCATTCCTTTATATAGGGCTGCTGATCCTTTTCGGCGGGCGCAGTCGTTTTCGGCACGATCTGATAGCGGAAGATCTGCCCGTCGCGCGGAAACACCACGGTGTGGCCGTCCGGCGAGAGCGCCAGCCCGGCACCGGAGCCCAAACGCCAAGCCCCGGTTCCGTTGGTGTATGCTGCCCAGATCGCGCGATCAGGTCCCGCCGGATCACTGCTCGGGTTGGCGATCCATCCGGTTCGATTCGGCTCGCTGCCGCGCACGAACGTGACGATGGATCCGTCGTCCGAGATCTCGAGCTCGGAGAGGATGACGCCGTCGTCGTCGAGGAACTTCGTGAGTCGGACCGGTTTGAAGTCCGGCGCCGCGGCCGTGTAGATGTTGCGCAATCCGCGGTCGTAGGCGATCCACGCGATGCGGTCGGCCTTCCTGGCCGAGACGAGCTCGGACGGATATGCCGGCGAGAGGAACTGCTCGATCGTCGGCTTCCCTTGCGCCGCGACCGGAGCGATCGGCGCAACGACGACGGCCGACGCGATGAGCGAGCGAATGACGAAACGCCGCATGACTTCCTCCGCTATGGAACGCGAATGATTTCGTTTTGGAGCGCGATGCCGCCGTTGACCGTCACCGGCGGGCTTCGAGTGCAGCTGATCGACGCCTGCCCGTTGCTTACCGAGATGCCACAATGCCCGACGACGTCGAAGTGGTCCATCGCGTACGGAATGCCTTCGGATGAGAGGAACGTCGGGCCGTCGGCGACCTGGAAATGCACGTGCGGTTCGGTCGAGTTGCCGGAATTGCCGAGCAGCGCCACGACCTGTCCGCGTTTGACGTGATCGCCGACCTTCACGCGGAGCGAACCGGGCTGCACGTGAGCGTATAGCGCGTAGCGTCCGTGCCCGATGTCGATCGCGACGTAGTTGCCGCCCACCGTTTCCATCGTGATCGGCACGGCGCGCGAGTTGGCGCCGGGTACGTTCTGCGGGATGCCGTCCTTCACCCCAGCTATCACGCCGTCGGCGACAGCGAGGAGTTCGGTGCCGTACGCGTAGTAGTTCGCGTTGTTGGCCGGGTCGCCGCGGTGCGAGCTTCCCGTCGAATCGAGCTTGAGAAAGTCGATCGCGAAGCGCTGGCCGATCGCGGTGTGTCCGTCGAGGCCGAGCACGAGTCGACGATGACCCGAGGAATTCGATGGCCCGTTGAACGCTGCCCACTCACCGTGGAATGGGGCGGAGATCGCGGCGACGTCGGTCGAGACGAGAATCGTCGTGCCCTCCAGAACGACGTCGCTCGAGTCCGCGCCCTTTCGGCGTAGCGTGAGACGGTGGCTCAGCTTCGCCGGCGGATGATTCTTGTCCACCGGGAGCCACACATAGACGTACGCTCGCACGCCGGCGGGGAGCTGCGCACGCTCGGCTGCCGGAAGACACTCGACCGCCGGCCGAGGCGTTGAATCGCGGCACGTCGGCGGGGCGACTCTGGCGTACGCGCGAAGCAGCGCGGTGTCCGACATGCTGAGGAGCACCGCGTGCGTCGTCGCGTCGAGTACCTCGACGCGGCGCACCGTCATGGGCGCCGGCGTGAGGTTGGTGACGTGCAGCTCGTACGACAGGAACGCGCCCGAGTCGCTGAGCGCGACCGCGGGCGGCTTCGGCACACTGAACTCCACCGACGGCGGGATCTGCGCTTGCGCGTCGAGCTTCACGAACGCGAGACCGCAGATCACGCCGGCGGCAATTGCGCGCCGTCGGATCACCGTCCGCCTCCGCGACCGCCCCGCCCGCCGCCGCGGCCACCGCCCTTCTTGCTCATCAGCGTGACGTCGCCGCCGATTCCGAACCACAGGCCCGTGACCGTGTTGTCCGGCGCGATCTCGAACTTGATGTTGATCTGTCCCGCCGGCGAGCCGGGCGGCAACAGCCAACGGAAGTTGTTGGCGTTCCAGTACTGGAGCGGCGCGTGCCACTCGCCGTGGCTCAGCTCTAGCTGGCCTTCGACCATCGACACGGTCGCGTCACCGTATAAGCTGTCCGTGTACGTGCCGACGAACGAGTTGATCGGCACGGGAGGCTTGGCGTCGTGGGGATGGTCGGCCGCTTGCGCGGTCGCGACGGAGTCGGCTCGCTTCCGCTGTACGGCATAGCGCGTGTACGCCTCGGCGCTCAAATCCTGCATCGGCAAACCGAGGGCGCGATCGAAGATGTAGTGCATCACGATCGCTGGCAGCTGGGCGCCCTGCATGTTGCTCAACACCGCGACGCCGACGTGCTTCTCCGGCAGCATGCCGACCGCCGCGGTCATGCCCGTCGTGTTGCCGCCGTGCTGCCACATCAGCTGTCCGTGATAGTCCTCGACGAACCACCCCATGCCGTACGAGCTGAAGTGGGTGACGGGAATCGTGTCGCGCGCGGCGGGGTCGCCGCCGCCGCCGCGCCCGGCCGGCGGCGCGCCACTCACCGTCAGGATCTGCGGCGAATGCGTCTCACGCAGCGCAGTCGAATTGACGAGCCGTTTCCCGTTGACGACACCGTCGTTCAATTGGAATCGCAGCCACTGCGCCATGTCCTTGGCGTTGGACAGGATCGAGCCGGCGGGTCCGATGTTCTCGCCGTTGAACATGCCTTCGACGAGCGCCGTGTCGTGATCGAGCGTGTGCGGCCGCGCCACGTTCGGGTTGGCGAGACCCTTCGATGTCGTGACCGACGACGTCATGCCCAGCGGACCGAAGATGCGCTGCGGGATGAGCGCATCCCACGTGCTGCCGGCAGCCTTGCCGGCCGCCTGGCCGGCGGCAAGAAACATCATGTTCTGATACGAGTACTTGGATCGGAACG
>DASQHH010000231.1:0-1785 GCA_035632195.1 Vicinamibacterales bacterium | reverse complement strand
CGCGGACACGGCGACGACGAAGCTCGGCGTGCCGAAGGAAAACGTGACGATGCTGAGCGGACCGCAGGCGACGAGCAACGCCGTCGTGAAAGCGTTCGAGGCGCTCGCGATGCGCGTGAAACCCGACGACACCGTCGCGATCGTGCTGTTCGGCTATGGCACGTACGCGGACCGGACCGCGAAGTTCAATCTGCCGGGACCCGACATGACGCCGAAGGATTTCGAGCCGCTGCTGGCGAAGCTGAAGTCGAAGCGAATCGTGTTCGTCAATACCGCGAGCTCCAGCCAGCCGTTCCTGGAGACGCTCTCCGGCCCTGGACGCGTCATCATCACTGCGACGCGGAACCCGAGCGAGAAGTACGCGACGCTGTTCGGCGGGCCGTTCGTGGAGGCGTTCTCCACCGACGCGGCCGATTCCGATCACGACGGCAAGGTGTCGTTCCTCGAAGCGTTCGATTACGCGAAGAAAGCGGTCGCCGCCAGCTTCACGCGCGAGGGCCTCATGCAGACGGAGCACGCGCTGCTCGACGATGCCGGCGATCATCAGGGCAGCATGGATCCGTCGCGAGAGGGCAAAGAGGGCCAGTCGGCCTCCGTGCTGTCGCTCGGTTCGATGCATCAGCAGGCGCTGCCCACGGATGAAAAACTGCGCGCGCTCTACGTCGAGCGGCAGCAGATCGAGCGCCGCATCGAGGAGCTGAAGCTGCTCAAGGGCGGCATGGATCCGGACAAGTACAGCGCGGAGCTCGAAAAGCTCGCGACCGAGCTGGCGCTGAAGTCGCGTCAGATTCGCGACGCGGAAGGCAAAGGGAAGTAAACAGGAGGCAACTTGGCTGTCGCAACGAACGCTATCGACCTCGATTCCCCCGACGACGTCGCGCTGGCCGACCGCATGAAGAGCGGCCGCGACAAGATCGTCTCCGAGCTGCGGAAGGCGATCGTCGGGCAGGACGATGTCGTCGCCGAGGTGCTCCTGACGCTGTTCGTCGGCGGCAACAGCCTCATCGTCGGCGTGCCGGGTCTCGCCAAGACGCTGCTGGTCTACACGCTGGCGCGCGTGCTCGACCTCAAGTTTTCGCGCATCCAGTTCACGCCGGATCTGATGCCGTCGGACATCACGGGGACGGATCTGATTCAGGAAGACCCGTCGACGGGCCGTCGCCAGATGGTGTTCGCGCCCGGGCCGATCTTCGCGAACATCGTCCTCGCCGATGAAATCAACCGCACGCCGCCGAAGACGCAGTCGGCGCTGCTCGAGGCGATGCAGGAACATCGCGTGACGATCCAGGGGCGCACGTATCCGCTCGAGGAGCCGTTCTACGTCTTCGCGACGCAGAATCCCATCGAGCTCGAGGGCACGTATCCACTCCCCGAAGCGCAGCTCGACCGCTTCATGTTCCACATCGTGATCGATCATCCGCCCATCGACGAAGAGTACGAGGTCGTGCGGTCGACGACGTCGCTGCGAGACATCAACTTCGAGCGGCCGGTGAGCGGTCCGGACCTCGTCGCGTTCCAGCGGCTCGTCCGCCGCGTCCCGGCGGCGGAGCCGGTCATCCGCTACGCGCTCGAACTGGTGCGGGCGAGCCGTCCGAAGTCGCCGACCTCGCCCGAGGCGGTCCGCAAGTGGGCGGCGTTCGGCGCGAGCGTGCGCGCGGCGCAGTACCTCGTGCTCGGCGGCAAGGCCCGCGCGCTCACGAGCGGACGGTACCATGTGAGCTTCGAGGACATCCGCGCGCTGGCGCACCCTGTGCTGCGGCACCGCGTCTTGACCAACTTCCACGC
>DASQHH010000230.1:0-5328 GCA_035632195.1 Vicinamibacterales bacterium | reverse complement strand
GCTGTTCGCGGTCACGGCTTTTCACGTCCTGTTTCGTCCGGACCCGGCGTTGCCAATCGATCTGCTGTCGCAATACTTCTACGGCTATACCGTGTCGTGGCCGGGCGCGTTCGTCGGACTGTTCTGGGGCTTCTTTACCGGGTTCGTGTTCGGCTGGTTCGCGGCGTTCGTCCGCAACTTCGTCATCGCTGCGCGAATCTTCCTGCTCCGCAGCAAGGCGGAGTTGACCCAGACGAAAGACTTCCTCGATCATATTTGATGGTTCGATGAGCGATCGCCTCACGGTCGACGAAGAGCGCGTCCTGCGCGAAACCATCCACGAAGTGAACAAGCAGGGGTGGGGCATCGCGCTCGGGTTGATGCTCGGTCTCGGTCTGTTCGTCGCGACGAACGCTCTGGTGTTGAAGGGCGGCAGCACCGTCGGCCCTCACCTCGCGCTGCTGAGCGTGTATTTTCCGGGTTATCGCGTCACGTTTTTCGGCAGCCTCGTCGGATTCGTCTACGCGTTCGTCGTCGGCTACGGCATTGGACGCAGCGTCGTGGCGATCTATAACGTGCTGCTCGCGCGGATTGGCCCCTGACACCTAACGGGGTCAGATTCGCCGCGGCGACGCTTTCTCTCCTCCTCATCGCCGGCGCAGCGATCGTCGGTTTGAGGCACTCGTCAATCGCGCGGCGCGTTGCATTCCGTGTCTGGAACGCGCAATACGCCGACGCGCCGCCGCCTTCCGCAGGGCCCACTTCGGTCCATGTGCATGCGTCGGTCGAACATCAGCGGATCGAAGGTTTCGGCGCCAACGTGAGGACGCTCGTGACCGACGGACGCGATCGCCTGACGCCCCCTCTGCGCGCTCGCGCGCTCGACGCGGCCTACCGTCAGGTTCACCTGACGATGGGCATGATCGATGACATGCTCTGGGAGAGCCGCGGCAGTTGGAACCAGAGGCAGAACGACAATGACGATCCGAACGCGATCGACTGGTCCGGCTTTCAGACTGCAGAAGTCGATGCGCTTCGGCCGAAGCTGTTCGACCTTCCGGAAGCAAAAGGGTTCGACGGCTATTACCTGGGGCAGCGTACAAGCACGCGCTGGGCGGACCGCTGGCTCGCGTCGCTGCGCAGCCGGGACTACGACCGGTATCTCGACGAAGCGGCGGAGCAGATTGCAGCCGCCTGCATCTACTGGCGCGATCACGTGGGTCCTGTTCCCACGTACCTGCAGCCGTTCAACGAGCCGCTCAGCGGCAATCGAGAACTCGCCGGCGGGACGACACGCGACCTGGTGGATCTGGTCTCGCGCGTGGGCGATCGCTTGACGCGCGAAGGATTCGGCTACGTGCGTTTCGTGGTTCCATCGGAAGAATCAGAAGAGGCGAGTCTTCGGAGCGCGCAGGCGATTCTTGCCGATCCTCATGCGCGTGCGTACGTCGGCGCCATCGGCTACCATCCGTATCCGCTGACCTCTGCGTACGCGAACGTTCCGCGTCTTCTACATACCTCGGGCCGTGGACATCCGGAGCGGGATCGCATTGCGGTGCGCGCTCGGCTTCGCGACTTGGCGCATCGCTACGGCTTGCCCTTGTGGATGACCGAAGTCGCCCAGGGTGGCGTGGATCCGCGCTCCTACGACGACTTCCGCGGCCGGGCCATCCACATCCACGACGAGCTGACCTACGCAGACGCGTCGGTGTATTCCGGGATGGTTTCGATGGCCGATCGGACCGAAGGGCTGCACGGGTCGCCCGTGCCGATTGCCGATCATGAGGGCACGGTGGTGCTGATCGACAGCAAGGCGGGCACCCTCGACATCACCGGCATCGGCCGGGCGATCGGCCACTACGCGCGGTGGGTCGAGCGCGGAGCCGTTCGCATCGATGCGGAGGCAGGCGATGCACTTCTCCAGGCCACGGCATTTCGCGACGACGTCCGGCGGAGGTTGACCCTCGTGCTCATCAACAACTCGGGTTCGGCGCGCACGGCGGCGATCTCAGTCGATGGCGTTTCCATTACCGGCCCGATCTCCGGCGAAGAATCGACTCCGGCAGCGTACTGGGTGCCGATGAAGCCCTTCGAGGCATCGACGAGCAGCCGCTTCGAAATCAACATGCTCGCGCTGAGCGTGACGACGCTCGTCGCGAACGTCGCCCCTTCCGCGAACTGACGCCGTGAGTGAAACAACTCCGCTCATCTTCACGCCCGAGTATTACAAGCGCATGCGGGACCTCGAGGCCGGGTTCTGGTGGAACGCCGGGATGCGCGATATCGCCGCCATGCTGCTGCAGCTTGCGCCGCTGCCGCGGAGGGGCGTGCTCCTCGACGTCGGTTGTGGATCGGGTCAGACAATGACGTGGTTCGGCGGGACGCACTCCGGCTGGTCGACAGTCGGCATCGACGTCGCGCCTGAAGGTCTGGCGGCGGCGCGCGGGATCGGGCTCAACGTCCTGCGGGCCTCGGCGCTCGACATCCCAATCCAATCGCAATCGGTCGATCTCGTCATCACGCTCGACGTGCTGCAGCATGTTCCGCTCGGCGGCGGCGACGTGAAGGCCATCTCGGAAATCTCGCGCGTCCTGAAGCCGGGCGGCTATCTGTTCGCCCGCACGAACGCGCAGGCGTTTCCGTACACGCCGGACGATCCGGTGTTCAACTTCCACAAGTACCGACCCGATGAACTGAGCGCCAAGTTGACGACCGGAGGACTCCGCGTGCTCCGTCTCAGCCGTGTCAATGCGATCCTTGGCCTTGCTGAAATTCCGCGCGAGCTCCGGGCTCGAAAGCAGGAGCATTCCTACCACGGCATCCTCGCGCAGCCGCGCGCGACAGGGGGACTCGTACACAGCCTCAAGCGCGCGTGGCTCGGTCTCGAGGGTCGGGCCGCGCGAAGAGGGTTTCGATGGCCGCTCGGCCGGACGATTGTTACGCTTTGCCGGAAGTAGTCCCCATCCGCAGAGATCGTGTCGGCGCGTCAAGCCGATCGAGCTCAACCCGCCGGCCCGTTTCGGCCGAGCGGTAGCAGGCAGCAACCACCTCGAGGATGTCGCGCCCCGACTCGCCGCTCGTCGGGGGCTCCGTTCCGACGCGAAATGCCTCAATCGTGCGGTCGAGGACGACGCGGGTCGCCATCATCTCCGGATTCCTTGGGTTTCGCGCGAGCACCTGGCGGGCAACGCCACGCTCTCGCCACGAGACTCCCGACAGGCCGTACTCGATCCGAACGTGGGGCCGAGAGCTCCGCAGCAGCCCCGCCGAGAGGCGCGCGCGCCCGCCGAAGGACCCGCGAAACGAGCCGTCACGGGTGTCCGCGCGCAGTTCGACGTACTGGGTTTCGCCCCTGCACAGACGGTTCTGCGTCAACTGCGCGAGCCTGCCGCGCGAAAACTCGAGCGTGGCGACGACGACGGCGTCGCTTCCGTCGCTGCGGTCGCCGGGAGATGTCCAAGCTTGCACGGCACGAGGCTTTTCGCCGAATAGCGACATCAGGAGATCGACCAGATGCGGACCGGCCTCGTAGAGCGTCCGCCGCGTCATCTGTCCGCGCCAGCCGGCCTCCGACCCCGGAGGCAGATACATCAGCTGCCACACTTGCGCGAAGAGCGGACCGTCGGGTGAGTCGCGCGTCAGAGCGTCCCGGATGGCCCGGAAGATCGGCATTTCGCGGAACTCCTGGTTGAGCGCGACGCATCGGCCCGCGGACCGAGCCTCCGCCAGCACAGCGTCGGCCTCGTCGACGCTCGGCAGAAAAGGCTTCTCGCAGATGACGTGAGCACCGGCCGCAAGGCTGCGGCGGCAGTATTCGGCGTGGCTGTCCGGCGGCGTTCCAACGATGACGACTTCGGGCGAGGTCTGCGACAGGAGTGTTCCAAAGTCATCGAACACGGGAATGCCGAACTGCCGCCGAGCGCGATCGCGCATTGCGGAGTCCGGATCGCATCCGCCGACGACGTTGGCGCCGGGAATGCCCGCGAGCGCCGGCAGGTGCAGTCGGTACCCGGCGTTCCCAAGGCCAACAACACCAACCCGCATCGGCCGCCATCATACAATGCGTTTACGATGTCGCCCGACACGAGCGCAAGGCTGTGAACCGACGCCGCATTCGCGTCGCCATCGTTGGCGCCGGGTTCATGGGCAGTTGGCACGCGCACGCCGCTCGTCGCGCTCACGGCCAGGTCGTCGCCATCGTCGATGCCGACCGAAGCCGCGCTGATCGGCTCGCCGCCCGCCACCGCGGCTGCCGTGCTCACAACGGCCTCTCAGACGCGCTCACGGGCGTGGACGTCGTTCATATCTGTACACCGACGCATTCGCACGCGCCGCTCGCGCGGCTGGCGCTGGCAGCCGGTTGCCACGTCCTACTCGAAAAGCCGATCGCCGAGACGGCGCGGGCTGCCGAAGAACTCCTCGCGCTTGCGCGCGCGCACGGACGACTGATCTGCCCCGTGCACCAGTTCCTGTTTCAGGACGGTACCCGGAAAGCGCTGCGAGCGCTGCCGGAAATCGGCCCCGTCCATCACGTCGACATCCGCATGTGTTCCGCGGGAGCACAGGGTCGCGACTCCGACACGGCCGATCGGATTGCGTGGGAGATTCTGCCGCACCCGCTCGCCCTGCTCGCGCGGCTTCGGCCCGATACGGCAGACGCATTCCAGTGGAGCGTTCGGCACCCGGAGCCGGGAGAGATCCGCGCTCTCGGACAGTCGGGCGCAATGACCTCGAGCATCGTGATCTCGATGGCGGGGCGGCCAAACATCAATCGTGTGGATGTGATCTGCCGGAACGGTACCGTGCACGTCGACTGGTTTCACGGATTCTCGACGATTCAGGACGGACGGGTGTCGGGCCTGCGCAAACTCGCGCGGCCGTTCTCATTCGCGGCATTCAGCGCCGGCGCGGCGGCGTCGAATCTCGTCCGCCGCACGCTCCGGTGGGAGCCCGACTATCCCGGTCTGCGCGTCCTGGTGGCGGCTTTCTACGATGCAGTACTGGGAAACGCTGCATCCCCGATATCGGAACGGGAGACGCTCGACGTGGCGCGCGCCTGCGACTGGTTTCGTGACGCCCTCGGACAGGCATTTCCTTTTCAGGGGTGACTTTTCACCTCCAGAACGGATCTTGCGCTCGCACGGCCAGCCATGAGAGCGATTCTACGAGCCCAGGGCGTGGACGTCCCGGTATTGAATTTGCTGTGGTTATACGGTCGCCCACACTGAAGAGCGGGATCACAGCTGATTGTGTCCAGAGCGAATAAAGATCTTGCGTCGAACGAAGAATGGAAGGCCTGGGGCGAACTCGATCCGCTCTACGGTGTCGCGACCATTCCGGGCCGCGCAA